>NZ_JAEVHJ010000075.1:0-24182 GCF_016802855.1 Micromonospora sp. ATA51
GAGCCCGAGCGCGGCCGGCGGGCTCACCCGGCCGGAGGGGATCGGCCGCTCCGGTCGCTCCACCGCGTCCAGGTGGCGGTCGGCCCAGTCGTTGGCCGCCATGCCGGCCCAGTAGAGCAGCACCGACGCCCCGGCCAGCGCCGCGTCCGGCGTCCAGGACGCCGGCCGCCGCCGCGCCCGCCAGCACGTCCCCGGGTACGGAGAGCGCGGCCGGCGCCCGGACCAGTTCGGCGAGGTCAGCGAGGCTGGCCATGGGCGCCTCCCCGGTGCAGGCCGGCGACGAGGTCGCGCAGCAGGGCCCACTGCTCGACGAGCGAGTGGGTCGGGGCGTCGAGCGGGTCCTTGAAGAAGAAGGCCAGCTCGGGGAGGGGGCCGCGCCGGCCGGCGGCGTGCGCGGCGGCGGTGAGCCGGGCCAGGTCGAGCACCAGCGGGGCGGCCAGCGCGGAGTCGCAGCCGTGCCAGGTGAACTCCATCCGCATCCCGGTGCCCAGGAAGCCGGCGAAGGTGATCAGGTCCCAGGCGGTCTTGAAGTCGCCCAGCTCCTCGACGTGGTCGATCCGGGTGTCGCCCTGCGGCAGGTAGCCGAGCGTCTCGCCGAGCACCCGCTGCTTGCTGGCCACCTTGGCCGCGTTCGCCGCCGGGTCGGCCAGGTTCGCGCCGTCCCCGCCGCCGAGCAGGTTCACCCCGGACCAGGACCGGACGGCCAGGTGCCGCATCGCGAACATCGGCGCCAGCACCGACTTGACCAGCGTCTCCCCGGTCTTGCCGTCGTGCCCCGCGTACGGCAGGCCACGCTCCGCGGCCAGCGCCGCGAGCGCCGGCAGCCGGGCCCCGGTGGACGGTGTGAAGTCGACGTACGGGCAGCCGGCGGTGAACGCCGCGTACGCGTACAGCGAGCTGGCTGGCAGCACCTCATCGGGGCCGGCCAGCGCGGCCCGCAGGGCCACCAGGTCGGCGTGCGCCGGGTGCGGGTCGGCGGCCGGCTCGGTGGCGCAGACGTTGACCACCACCACCCGGTCCAGCCCGTGCCGGTCCCGGAAGTCGGTCAGGTCCCGCGCGACGGCGGCGGCCCGGTCGGCCTGGGTGCCCCCGGCCGGGGCGGGGCGCAGCGCCCGCTCGACCTCGTCCAGTTCCCCCGCGAGGGTGTCGACCAGCCGGCCGGGCAGCACGCCCGCGGTGGCCAGCGCCTCGGCCCGCTTGATCAGCGGGGTCGCCACCACGTCGTGGCCGCCGAGGACGAGATCGGCGAAGGCCGGCAGGGCCGGACCCCGCAGCTCGGGCAGCTCGGTGACGCAGCCGGTCGGGCCGGTGAGCCCGGCCCGGAGGGCGAGCGCCCCGACGATGCTGGTGGTCGCGACCGAGCCGCGCGCCCCCATCAGCCAGATACCCGTACGCATCGTGCTCCTTCCCGTGGAACCTCCGTGCCGAGATCTCGCTAGTCGTCAATGTGCGGATGGGCCCCGTCCGCCCGTGGCGTCCCGGGGTTGCGCCCGGGTCCGGCGGCGAAGTCGGCGGCAGCGCGCCGGACGGGGTCCCGGGCGGGTGTGGGCGGACGGGGCTGGCAGGCCGGGTCGGTCGGCGTCCCGGTCCTGCCTGCCCCGCGTCGCCGGGTGGTACGCGTCCGCCGGTGCGGCCGGGGAATCCCGGTCCGGCCGCACCGGACGGCCGTGCTGCTCGTGCCGCACCGAGCAGCTCCGGTGGCACGCCCTCCGGGGCCGGCCTCGTCCCCGCCGCGGGCGCAACCGCGGCCGGTCCTCGCCGGCCGGCTCCGGAAAGTCGATCGGGCGGCGCCGGCGGGTCGGCCGGCGCGCGACGGGTCAGGCGGCCAGCTCGGCCGCCACGGCCGGCTCCACCTCCGTCCAGGAGGAGCCCAGCTCCGCCGAGCGGGTCACCGCGTCCAGCACGAGCTGGACCTGCAACGCGTCGGCGAAGGAGGGGGTCGGGTCGACGCCGGTGGCGACCGCCTCGACGAAGTCCCGCATCTGGTGGGTGAAGGAATGCTCGTAGCCGATGATGTGGCCCGGCGGCCACCAGGCCGACATGTACGGGTGCTCCCCCTCGGTCACCAGGATCCGGGTGAAACCCTGCTCGGCGGCGGGCCGGGTGGCGTCGTAGAACTCCAGCTCGTTGAGGCGTTCCAGGTCGAACACCACGCTGCCGAGCGAACCGTTGATCTCCACCCGGAGCGCGTTCTTGCGGCCGGTGGCGAACCGGCTCGCCTCGTACGTGGCCAGCGCGCCGCCGTCGAGCCGGGCGACGAATACCGCCGCGTCGTCGACGGTGACCGTGCCGGTGGCCCGGCCGTTGCCGTCCGCGTGGGCGGCCAGGCCGCTCGACCCGGCCGGCAACGGCCGCTCCTTGACGAAGGTCTCGGTCAGCGCGCTGACCCCGCTGATCCGCTGCCCGGTCACGTACTGGGTGAGGTCGATGATGTGCGCGCCGATGTCGCCGAGCGCGCCGGAGCCCGCCCTGTCCCTCTGCAACCGCCAGACCAGCGGGAACTGCGGGTCCACGATCCAGTCCTGCAGGTACGCCGCCCGGACGTGCCGGATCACACCGAGCCGTCCGTCGGCGACCAGCTGCCGCATCATGGTGACCGCCGGCACCCGGCGGTAGTTGAACCCGCACATGGCGCGTACCCCGTCGGCCCGGGCCCGGGCGGCGGCGGCCGCCATCAGCCGGGCCTCCTCGACGGTGTTGGCCAGCGGCTTCTCGCACAGCACGTGCTTGCCGGCGGCCAGCGCGGCGATCGCGATCTCGCAGTGGCTGTCACCCGGCGTGCAGATGTCGACCACGTCGATCTCGTCGGACTCGACCAGCCGCCGCCAGTCGGTGGTGTGCCCCTCCCAGCCGAGCCGGTCGGCGGCGCCGGCCACCTTTCCGGCGTCCCGCCCGCAGATGAGCGACATCCGGACCCGCGCCGGCAGGTCGTACACCCGGTTCACGGTGCGCCACGCCTGGGAGTGCGCGGCGCCCATGAACGCGTAGCCGACCATGCCGACCCGCAGGTGTCTGTCGTGAGTGGACAAGGTGGGTCTCCCCCCGTGTGTCAGAACCCGAGCTTCAGGTAGTTGCCCGCGTTCTCCTTGGTGATCGTCTCCGAGGCGAGCACGATCTCCTTCGGAACCTGGAGTTCCACCAGGTCGGACATGCCCTTCCCCTGACCGATGAGGCGGGCCAGGGAGATGGCCGAGGAGGCCATCGACGGGCTGTAGGTGACGGTGGCCTTGAGCACCGTGTTGTCGGCCTGGATGTCCTCCATCGCCTTCTTCGAGCCGGCGCCGCCGACCATGAAGAACTCCTTGCGGTTGGCCTGGTTGACCGCGGCGAGCACACCGATGCCCTGGTCGTCGTCGTGGTTCCAGAGTGCGTCGAGCTTCGGCAGCGCCTGGAACAGGCCGGTGGCCGCCTGCTGACCGGAGTCGGCGGTGAACTCGGCCGGGCGGCGGTTGGCCACCCGCAGGCCGTTCGCGGCGAGGGTGTCGGCGAAGCCCTTGGAGCGTTCCTGGGTCAGCTCCAGCGAGTCGATGCCGGGGATCTCACCGATCACCGGGTTGCTGACCCCCTTGGCCTTGAGCTGCTCGACGATGTAGGTGGCGGCGGCCACCCCCATGCCGTAGTTGTCACCCTTGATCTGCAGGCGGTAGGCCTTGGGGTCGGGGAAGGCCCGGTCCAGGTTGACCACGGGGATGCCGGCCTTCATCGCCTCCAGGCCGAACGCGTTCAGCTCCTTGCCGTCGTGCGGCAGCAGCACGATCACGTCCGGCTTCTGGGAGATCAGGGTGGACAGCGCGGCGCGCTGGGCCGCCGCGTCCGCGCCGGCCTCCACGCTCTTGAACTCCACGTCGGAGTACGCCCCGGCCTGCGCCTTGGCGTTGTTGGTGATGGCGGCGATCCAGCCGTGGTCGGCGGCCGGGGCGGAGAAGCCGATGGTCACCTTCTTGCCCGGCTCGGCGTTGCCACCGGTTGCGGCGGCCTTGGTCTGCGCCTCGGTCGGCGTCGCCTCGTTGCTGGTGCAGCCGGCGAGCACGACGCCGGCGGAGAGCGCGGCCCCGCCGAACAGCAGCCGGCGGCGCGACAGGTCGCGACTGTGCTGGGTCATGACGACCTCCATGGATGAGGTGGTGGGGTGAAAATGGGTGTGCTGGTCCCGGCCACCGTCGCTGTCGAGGTGGCCGCCGGTGTGCGGTGGGTCAGGTGGTGGTGGCCCGATTGCGGCCGAGGAACTGGGTGAGGCTGCGGAACTGCACCTGCTGGATCAGGACGCGGCCACGATGATGCCGCCCTTGACCATGTTCTGGGCCTCCGTGGAGAGGCCGTTGATGGCGAAGAGGTTGGTGATGGTGGAGAAGATGACCACCCCGAGCAGGGAACCGATGATGGTGCCCCGCCCGCCGCTGAGCAGCGTCCCGCCGATGATGGCGGCGGCGATCGCGTCCAGCTCGTAGAGGTTCGCCATCGCCGCCTGCGCGGAGGTGGCCTGCGCGGTCAGCATGACCGCGGCGATGCCGCAGCAGAGGCCGGACAGCGCGTAGAGGTACAGCGTGTGCCGCCGCACGTTGATGCCGGCGAGCCGGGCGGCCTCCGGGTTGCCGCCGACCGCGACGGTGCGGCGGCCGAAGGTGGTCCGGTTGAGCAGCACCCAACCGGCGACAACCACCGCGGCGAGGATGTAGACCAGCAGCGGGATGCCGAGCAGTTCGGTGCTGGCGATGCCGTTGATGAAGGTGTTGTTCGAGACCTGGGTCTGCTTGTCGGAGATCTCGGCGGCGAGCCCCCGGGCGGCGACCATCATGGCGAGCGTGGCGATGAAGGGCACCAGCCGCCCGTACGAGACGAGCAGGCCGTTGACCACGCCGACGGCCAGCCCGACGGTGAGGGCACTGAAGATCATGCCGCCGGCGCCGTAGCTCTGGGTGGCGACCGTGGTGGCCCAGACGCCGGCCAGGGCGACGATCGCGCCGACCGACAGGTCGATGCCGCCGCCGATGATCACGAAGGTCATCCCGACGGTGACCACGCCGACCACCGAGGCGAGCTTGAGGATGGTGAGCGTGTTGCCCCACACCCAGCTCGCGTTCCCGTACAGGTCGGGCCGGGTGAGGATGCCGATGACGACGAGCACCACCAGGGTCGCCAGCAGGCCCAGGTTGCGCTTCGCGCCCTCCCCGCCGTCGCCCCGCCACCAGGAGAGCCGGCCGGGCGCGTCCGACTTCGCGGTCGCCGCCGCGGTCTCCGCCGGATCCACCGGCGGCGACTGCGCCGGCAGGTCCGCCGGCCGCTCCGGCGTCGCCGTGGGACTCATCTCGCTCATGCCGCCGCCTCCGTCCACACGTCGATTCGCTCGCTGCGCTCGCTCATGCCGGCGCACCTTCCATGAGGGACCCCGCCATGACGAGGTCGAGCACGGTGTTCTCGTCGAGTTCGCCGGCCGGGGCCTCGCGGACGACCCGGCCCTCCCGCATCACCAGGACCCGGTCGGCCAGCCCCAGCACCTCGGGCACCTCGCTGGAGACCAGCAGCACGCCGACGCCCCGCGCGGCCAACTGGCGGATGACCTGGTACAGCTCGGCCCGGGCCCCCACGTCCACGCCCCGGGTCGGCTCGTCGAGCAGCAGCAGCCGGGTGTCGCCGAGCAGCCAGCGCCCGACCACCACCTTCTGCTGGTTGCCACCGGACAGGGTGCGCACCGGCCGCCGGACGTCGCGGGGCCGCAGCTCCAGGGAGTCGGCGATCCGGTCCGCCTCGGCCCGCTCCCGTCCGGTGTCGGTGAAGCCGAGCCGGGCGTACCGGCCGAAGGTCGCCAGGGTGACGTTGCGGTAGATCGACTCGCCGAGCAGCAGCGCCTGGCTCTTGCGCTCCTCCGGGGCCATCCCCATGCCGGCCCGCACCGCCGCGCCGACGCTGCCGGGCCGCAGCGTCCGGCCGCCCATCCGGACCGTGCCGGCCTGCGCGCGGCGGGCGCCGTAGATGGTCTCCAGCAGCTCGGAGCGGCCCGAGCCGACCAGCCCGGCGATCCCGACGATCTCGCCGGCCCGCACGGTCAGCGAGACGTCGGCGAACTCGCCGGACCGGGTCAGGCCGTCCACCCGCAGCAGCTCGGCGCCCGCCGGGTCCGCGGCGGGGCGGTCCGGGAAGACGTATTCGATGCTCCGGCCGGTCATCCGGGCGACCAGGTCGCGGGTCGGGGTGTCGCGCGCCGGCAGGTTCGCCGCCGTGGTCCGGCCGTCCTTGAGTACGGTCACCCGGTCGCCGATCTCGCGGATCTCCTCCAGCCGGTGCGAGATGTAGATGACCGCGATGCCCTGCGCGGTCAGCTCCCGGATGATCCGGAACAGGTTGCCCACCTCGTCGTGGGCCAGCACGGCGCTCGGCTCGTCCATGATGATCAGTCGGGCCTCGTGGGAGAGCGCCCGCGCCATGCTGACGACCTGCTTGCCGGCGGCGGGCAGCGCCCGGACCATCCGACCCGGCGGGATCTCCGGGTGGCCGAGGCGGCCGAGGATCTCCCGGGTGCGGCGGGCCATCCGGCCGCGACGGACGAACCCGAACCGGCGCGGCTCGTGGCCGAGGAAGGCGTTCTCCGCGACCGACAGGTCCTCGACCAGGTCGAGCTCCTGGTAGATGGTGGCGATCCCGGCCCGCATCGCGGCCTGCGGGCTGGCGAAGGCCGCCGGCTCGCCCCGCCAGTGGGCCTCGCCGGAGTCCGGCCGGTGCACCCCGGAGAGCACCTTGATCAGGGTGGACTTGCCGGCGCCGTTCTGCCCGAGCAGGCAGTGCACCTCGCCGGCCCGCACCTCCAGCTGCACCCCGTCCAGCGCGCGTACGCCGGGGAAGGTCTTGACCACGTCGGTGAGGCGCAAGACCACCTCGCCCGCGACGGTGTCCGCGGGGGCCTCCACCAGCGGCGTCCTCGTCACGACGGCCTCCTCGCTCCTGCTCGTCGACGGTCCGTCCCGGTCGGCCGGTTCCCCCGTGTCCCCGGCCGGACCGGCACCCGGGACGACCGGATCGTCGTCGCGCGCGGTCATGACGCCTCCCCGGCTCGCGACTGCGGGGCTCGCCGGCCCGGCTCGCTCCTCGCGGTCATGACGCCTCCCCGAAGGCCAGGTCGCTGGCGAGCACGGCCGCCCCCGCGACCCCGGCGCGCGGGCCGAGCTCGGACAGGACGACGGGCAGGTTGCCGGTGGCCAGCGGCAGCGACCGGCGGTAGACCACGCTGCGGATCTCGGCGAGCAGGATGTGCCCGAGCTGGGCGAGCCGCCGCCGATCACGATCATCGACGGGTTGGTGAAGCTCACCAGCCCGGCCAGCACGCTGCCGACCCGCCGGCCGCCGTCGCGGATGAGCTGGATGCAGGTGACGTCCCCCTCGGCCGCCCCCTGCGCGACGTCCAGCGCGGTCAACGCGCCCCGGGCGTCGAGCCGCTCGGCGAGCGCCGGGGAGATGCCGGCGCGGGCCGCCGCGGTCGCCTCCTTGGCCAGCGCGGCGCCGCTGAACAGGGCCTCCAGGCAGCCCAGGTTGCCGCAGGAGCACATCGGACCGTTCGCGTCGACCTGGATGTGGCCGATGTCCCCGGCGCATCCGTCGGTGCCCCGGTACACCTCGCCGCTGAGGTAGATGCCGCAACCGATCCCGGTGCCGATCTTGATGAACAGGAAGTCGTCCACCGAGTGGGCGACCCCGCCGTGCCGCTCGCCGATCGCCATGATGTTGACGTCGTTGTCGACCACCGCCGGGCAGCCGTGCTCCCGGGTGAGCAGCTCGCGGACCGGGAAGCGGTCCCAGCCCGGCATGATCGGCGGCGAGACCGGCACGCCGTCGCGGAAGCTCACCGGCCCCGGCACGCCGATGCCGACCGAGTCGAGCCGCTCGTACGCGCCGTCCACCTTGGCCTTGTGCAGCAGCTCGTTGACCCGCTGGAGGGTCACCTTCGGGCCGGAGCGGATGTCGGCCGGCTCGGTGTAGGCAGCCACCGGTTCGAGGCGGCCGTTGACCACCTCGACGTCGATCGAGCTGGCGCCCAGGTCGACCGCGGCGAAGCGCAGGTGCGGGCTCAGCTCGACCAGGGTGGAGCGCCGGCCACCGCGGGACGCGGCCAGGCCCGCCTCGGCGACGTAGCCGAGGCCGACCAGCCGTTCCAGCTCGGCGAGGAGGCGGGGGCGCGGCATCTGCAACCGGTCGCCGAGCTCCGCCCGGGACACCGCTCCCTCGTCCCGGAGCAACCGCAGCAGCCGTACGTGCAGGGGGTCCACCGTCCGCACCGGGACTCACCTCCGCATCGGAGTCGTTCACATCGACGCAACGGCGACGTGTCGTGTCCGACACAGTAGGAGCCTTCCGGGCCGCATGTCCATAGCTTCAGCGCGATCCAAGCCAAACTTTTGTCCATCTGAGCAAAAGCGCGTAGTGGATCACGAAAAGCGGGCCGTTCCGGCCCAGCTCACCCCACCGCCGCCCGGGGCGGCCGGCACGACGATCGACGCCAGATCGGCGAGATGGCGCGATCCGCCGACCTCCGACGCCGCCACCTCGCCGACCCGCAGCCGGTCTCCCGGACCCGGCGCGGCGAAACGGGGCGGGCACGGGACGCTGGACGTGCGACCGCCCCGCCGCGACGGACGCGGCGGGGCGGGGCGGTCGACGGGGCCGGATCAGCGACGGGCGTTGCGCTTCTTCTTCAGCTTGCGGTCGTCGCGCAGCTCGACGTAGGGCTCCTCCTCGGCCGGGTGCCCGGCCTCGATGGCGCGCCCGCGCTCCAGCTCCGCGTCGAACTCCGCGCCGAGCAGGATCGCGATGTTGCTCAACCAGAGCCAGACCAGGAAGATGATCACGCCGGCCAGCGTCCCGTAGGTCTTGTTGTACGAGCCGAAGTTGCTGACGTAGAGGGCGAAGAGGCCGGAGATCACCAGCCAGATCACCACCGCCAGCACGCCGCCGGGGCTGACCCAGCGGAAACCACCGTGCCGCGCGTTCGGCGAGGCCCAGTAGAGGATCGCGAACATCAGGCTCACCAGGATCAGCAGCACCGGCCACTTGGCGATGTTCCACACCGTCACGGCCGTCGAGCCCAGCCCGATCGCGCTGCCGACCTGCTCGGCGAGGCCGCCGGTGAAGACCACGATCACCGCGGCGGCCAGCAGCAGCACGCCGACCAGGGCGGTCACCCCGAGCCGGATCGGCAGGGTCTTCCAGATCGGCCGCCCCTCCGGCACGTCGTAGATGGTGTTGGAGGCGCGCATGAAGGCGGCGATGTAGCCGGAGGCCGACCAGAAGGCGGCGAGCAGACCGATGATCGCGGCGATGCTGGCCAGGCCGCCGGAGGCGCCCGCCTGCTCGATCGCGGTCTCGATGATCTCGCGGATGTTCTCCTGAGGCACGGCCTGGTTGACGGTGTCCTTGACCCCCTCGGTGGCGCGGGTGCCGAGCAGGCCGAGCACCGAGATGAGCACCAGCACGCCCGGGAAGATCGAGAGCACCCCGTAGTAGGTGAGCGCGGCGGCCCAGTCGGTCAGGCTGTCGTCCTGGAACTCCTTGACCGTGCGCGTCAGCGCGGCCTTCCACCCCGCGCCCGGTAGCTCGGTCGGGCTGCCCGGCGCTTCGTCCGGGCCGACCGGCCCGCGGTTGCGCCCACGGCCGGCCTCCCGGCCCGCCCGGTCACCGCCGCGGGCCGCGGCGGGTTCTCCGCGGTCGGCACGGTCGCGCCCGCTGCGGGCGGAAGTCTCGTCGGAGGCCATCGCCACTCCCTCGTCGTCGGCGTCGCCCTGCACATGCCCCGCGAGAGCCGGTGATTAACCAGCTACTTGTAGAGCAACCTCCCCATCCGTCGGGATGCCACCAACAGCCCCACCCCGGTCAGGACCAGCAGATACGCCACGTCGAGCAGCCACGACCAGCCGGTCGCCCCGACGGAGATGCCCCGGATCAGGTGCACCGACCGGTAGAGCGGGGTCAGCTCGACCACCCAGCGCAACACGGCCGGATACGCCTCGGCCGGAACGAAGGTGCCGGAGAAGAGGAAGAGGGTGAACTGGGCGGAGCCCATCAGGTCGAAATCCTGCCAGCTGCGCATGAACGTGGCGACGGCCATGCCGAGCGCGCCGAACGCGAAGCCGACCAGCACCGCGGCCGGGAACGCGGTCGCCGCCCGGCCCACGCTGGTCAGGTCCATCCCCACCATGACGACCAGGAAGGCCGCCGAGTAGAGCGAGCCCCGGATCATCGCCCAGCCCAACTCGCCGAGGGCGATCTCGAACGGCTGCACCGGGGTCGCGATGATCCCGTCGTACAGCTTCATGTACTTCATCTTCCCGAAGAAGTTGAAGGTGGTCTCCGCCAGCGCGCCGGTCATCGCCGACGAGGCCAGCATCGCCGGCGCGACGAACCCGGCGTACGAGACGACCCGGCCGCCCGGGAGGGTGAGGTCGCCAACCAGCGCCCCCACCCCGATGCCGATGGAGAAGAGGTAGAGCACCGGCTCCAGGAAGCCGGAGATGAGCACCAGCCAGTAGGCGCTCTTCAGCGCCGCGAGGTTGCGCTCGGCGACCGAGGCCGACCGGCGGGGCGCCCCCTCGAAGCTGACCAGCCGGGGCAGGACGAGACCGACCACGACACCCCTCCCCTAGACGACGAGCTCGCGGCGGAACGCGCGCCGGGCCAGCAGCCAACCGGCGATCGCCCAGGCGGCGAGGTAGAGCAGATGACCGGGGACGACCACTGCGGCGCCACCCCGAGCGTGGCCGCCCGACAGAGGTCCACCCCGTGCCAGAGCGGCGTCGCGTACGCCAGCTGGCGCAGCCCCGACGGCAGCGACTCGACCGGGAAGAACACCCCGGCGAAGAGCGTCATCGGGATCACCGCGAAACGGAACAGCAGTGCAAGATAGCTGTCGCTCGGCGCCCAGGCGCTGAACGCGAAGGTCGGCGCGGCGACCGCCAGGCTGAGCAGCAGCACCACCGGCAGCACGGCCACCGCCCACGGCGAGCGCACCGCCCCGAACAGCGCGGTCACCAGCAGGAACGCGGCCGTGCTGGTGAACGCCCGGAACAGCACGAAGGCGAGGTGGCCGGCGAGGATGTCTCCCACCCGCAGCGGCGCCGCGGACTGGGCGAAGTAGGTCTTGATCCAGCGGAAGTTGCTCAGCACCGGCCAGGTCGACTCGCCGATCGCGACCTGCATCGCGGTGGAGGCGATCAGGCCCGGCACCAGCCAGTCGAGGTAACGCAGGCCGCCGACGCCCTGGTCGACGTACGCCCCGACGCCGAAGCCGAAGCCGACCACGGTGAGCACCGGCAGCAGGAAGGACGAGAAGACCCCCGCCCGCCAGGTCCGCCGATAGCCCACCAGGTAGTGCGCGAGCACCGCCAGCGCCGGCACCCGCGGCAACGCCGGCCGGACCCGCCCCGCCACGCTCACGTCCACCACCCCCGCTCTCCGCCCACCACGGCCTTCCTACCTCCCGGGTACGACAGACCGCCGGCCACCCTACGACGGTCCATAGGCCGTCAGTCCACCAACGTCCGGCCGGTGAGGTGCAGGAACACGTCCTCCAGGCTGCTGCGCCGGACCAGGACGCTGGCCGGGACGAGGCCGAGCGCGGTGACCTCGGCGACCGCCGCGTCGCCGTCGGCGACGTAGAGCAGGATCCGGTCGGGCAGCACCTCGACCCGCTCCCCCAGCCCGTCGAGCTTGCCGGCGAACGCCTCCTGCGAGTCGGCGGCGAAGCGCAGCTCCACCACCTCCCGCGTGGAGTGTTGCTCGATCAGGGCGCGGGGCGAGCCCTCGGCCACGATCCGACCGCCGTCCATCACCACGAGGCGGTCGCAGAGCTGCTCGGCCTCGTCCATGTAGTGGGTGGTGAGCACCAGGGTGACGCCCTGCTGCTTGAGCCGGAACAGCCGCTCCCAGACCAGGTGCCGGGCCTGCGGGTCGAGCCCCGTGGTGGGCTCGTCGAGCAGGACGATCTCCGGGTTGTTGACCAGCGCGCGGGCGATGGTCAACCGGCGCTTCATGCCGCCGGAGAGTGGCTCGACCTTGCTGTCGGCCCGCTCGGTGAGCTGGACGAAGTCGAGCAGCTCGGCGGCGCGCTCGCGGGCCACCCGGCGGGGAATGCCGAAGTAGCGGGCGTAGGTGGTCAGGTTCTCCCGGACGGTCAGCTCCGGGTCGAGGTTGTCCAGCTGGGGGCAGACGCCCAGCCGGGCCCGGATCGCCGGGCGTCCCGGACCGGGTCCATGCCGAGGATGCGCAGCTCGCCGCCGCTCGGCGGGGAGATGCAGCCGACCATGCGCATGGTGGAGGACTTGCCGGCGCCGTTGGGCCCGAGGAAGCCGAACGCCTCGCCGGGTCGCACCTCGACGTCGATGCCGTCGACGGCGGTGAAGTCGCCGAACCGCTTCACCAGCCCCCGAGCCTGGATGAGTGGTTGAGCAGTGGTCACCGGCCGACCCTAGCCGCCGGGTCCGACAGCTTCGACCGGATTAGTCGCCGCGGACGCGCGGCACCCACGACACCACGCGGAGTGCTGTCCGCTACGCCACGTGAGCGACCTGACGGTCTCGCCGGGAGCCGCCCGCCGGGGCGACTCCGCCTCATAGTGGGCAGATCCTGTTCGGACTCACGCGACGCGGGAAGCTCGCTGCGGATTTTTGCGCGGACTGCGGCGGGGAAGTCCGCCCGACAAACGGGTGCGCTGAGTGACTGCCAGCCGATTTCCATGACTTGCCGCAATCACGAGGGGCAATGCGTGGTGTACGGAATTCGCGTATGTTCCCCTCGTGTCGCCCGTTCGTTCCTCCGACGGCTCTCCCCCGCGGCCCCGGCCTGCCGGCTCCCGCGAGGCGACGCCTGCGCCCAACGCCGCCCCGGTCGCCCTACCGCCGGACGACGGAGCGGTCGGCGACCCGGCCTGGGCCGACGACGGGCCGACCAGCGCCCACCCCGACACCCGCGAACTCGCCGCCCGCTTCGAGGACGAGAAACCGGGGCGCGTCCTTTCCGGACCGATCGGGCTGCTGTTCACCGGGGCGACGCTGGCGATCGCACTGCTCGCGCTCTGGCAGGTCTTCTTCCCGCTCCCGCAGGGCAGCAAGTATTACCTGATCATCTTCCTGACCGGCATTCTGCCGATGGTCTTCCTCGCGTACCCGGCGGACCTGCGACTGCCCGCCGGCACCGCCCGACGGCCGACGCCCCGGGCGCACCGGCCGACGGGCACGCCGTACCGGCCGACGGGGCGGCTACCGGGGCCGGGACGGCGGCGGGCCGGGCGGCGCAGGGGCCCACCCCGACCGACCGGGCGCTCGCCGTCGCGGCGCTGGTGAGCTGCCTCTACCCGGTGCTACCGGTCACGCTCGGCGCCGGCGGTGGCGGGTACGACGCGTTCCTCGACCGGCAGGGCCTGCTCGTCCCGCTGGACGTCGCGATGGGCACCGTGCTGCTGCTCCTGCTGCTGGAGGCGTGCCGGCGCACCACCGGGTGGATCCTCCCCGCGGTCTGCCTGCTCTTTCTGGCCTACGGCTACTACGGCGGGCTGCTGCCGCAGTCCTGGCCGGTGGCCCACGCCGGCCTCGACTTCGGCCAGCTCGTCGACGCCTTCTACAACTCCGACAGCGGCTTCTACGGGACGCCGCTGGACGTCGCGGCCTCGTACATCGTGCTCTTCACCATCTACGGCGCGGTGCTGGACCTCTCCGGGGCGGGCCGATTCTTCGTGGAGCTCTCCGCCGCCGCCTTCCGGCGCTCCCGGACGGCCGCCGGGCGCACCGCCGTCGCCTCCGGTTTCCTGCTCGGCACCGTCTCCGGATCGGGTGCCGCGACGACGGTGAGCATCGGCGCGGTGACCTGGCCGATCCTGCGCCGGCCGGCTACCCGGCCGAGCGTGCCGGCGGCATGCTGGCCGCCGCGGGCGTGGGGGCGATCCTCTCCCCGCCCACCCTCGGCGCGGCGGCCTTCATCATCGCCGAATACCTGGGCGTGTCGTACCTCCAGGTGCTCGGCTGGGCGACCGTCCCGACGGTCCTCTACTACCTCGGCATTCTGCTCTCGGTCGAGATCGACGCCCGGCGCTCCGGCGTGCGCCCGGTGGTGATCGACACCGGCTCTGCCTGGCGGCTGCTGGCCCGCTTCGGCTACCACTTCCTCTCGCTGCTCGTGATCATCGTGTTGCTCGCGCTCGGCATGTCCGCGACGCGGGCCGTAGTGGCCGCCACCGTCCTGGCCGCCGCGCTGTCCTTCCTGGACCGGCGGCACCGGCTCACCCCCGCCCGCCTGGTGGCCGCGCTCAGCGGCGGCGTGCGCGGGGTGCTCGCAGTGACCGCGGTCTGCGCCGCCGCGGGCATCATCACGGCGACCACCACCAAGACCGGCCTCGGCCCGCAGGCGGCCGCGCTGCTGGTCGGCGGGGCGCAGGCGGTCAGCTCGGACCCGGCGGTGGTGCTGGCGCTCACCGCGCTGCTCGCCGCGATCGCGCTCAGCCTGCTCGGCCTGGCCGTGCCGGTCACCGCGTCGTTCGTGATCGGCTGGGTGATCATCGGCCCGGCCCTGCTCAACCTGGGCGTCGCCGCGCCCGCCGCAGCGATGTTCGTCTTCTACTTCGCGGTCCTGTCCGAGGCCTCCCCGCCGACCGCGCTCGCGGCGGTCGCCGCCGCCGCGGTCACCGGCGGCCGGCTGGTGCCGACCATGTGGCAGACCCTGCGGTACGCCCTGCCGGCCTACCTCATCCCGATCGCCTTCGTGATCACCCCAGCCGGCCTCGGGCTGCTCGGCATCGGCGGCCCGGGGCGGATCGCCGTGGCCGGAGTGGTGGTTGCGCTCAGCGTCGCCGTGCTGGCCGTCGCGGCGGGCGGCTGGCTGCCCGGCGTCGGCCCGGCCGGCCCGCCGGAGCGGATCCTCGGCGCCGTCGCCGGGCTGCTGCTGCTCTGGCTCGAACCTGTCCCCATCACGGCCGGCGCGGTCCTGGCCGCACTGGCCGTGGCGGGTGTGCTCGTCCGACGTGGATCCGCCGGGGCGGACCTGACCGGGGCTGGTCACCGGTGAAGGTCACGCGCATCGCTTACTCGACGGGCCTGAATGCAGGTAAGTACGCCGCCCTGGCGGAGCAGGCGCGCCGGTTGGGTCGGGTGCGTAGCGAGGTGTGGCAGCGTTACGGGTCGGTCGCCGGTGTTGGGTCCGGGTTGACGGATCGACAGGTGCGGGACCGGTGGCTGGCCGACGGCACGCACACGCGGTTCGGTGTGCTGGCGAACGCGTGGAAGGAAACGGTCCGCGACGCCATGGCCGACATCGCGGCGAACCTCGCCTCGGCCAAGGTCGAGGTCCGGCGGGCGATCACCCGACGCACCACCGATCCGGTTGAGCGCAAGCGGATGTTCACCGCGCTGAAGGCCGACCGATGGGCTGTCGACCCCTTTCTGGCTCGACAGATGCGCACGCACTGGAAGCGTGGCCGCAACCGCACGCACGATCAGATCGTGGTGCGCGCCGACAAGTACAACACCGTCGTGGACCGGCGGGGCCGGTTGTGGTTGGCGGTTCCCGGTCTCGAACGCCGCCAGATGGTCAGGATCCCGCTGTCGTCGACCGTCGCCCCGACGGGCACGCTGCGGCTGATGCTGCGCGGCGGGCGGGTCGAGGTGCACTACCAGATCGACGCATCGCAGATGCGGTCGTCGCAGCGGCCGTGCGGGGACCGGACGGTCGGCGTCGACAAGGGCTACACCGAAGCCGTGACCGACTCCGACGGCGGCCGCCACGGCACCCGCCTCGGCCAGCTGCTGAGCAGCGAGTCGGACCAGTTGAAGGAACGCAACCGGCGTCGGGCGAAGCTGCGCTCGATCGCGAACACCGCCGCCCGTCGTGGCGACCATGCGAAAGCGCACCGGATCAGGGCCAACAACCTCGGGACCGTCAAGCGGGAGCGACAGGCCGCGCGCCACCGCGCACGGGTGCGCACGGAGATCTTCACCGCCGTGCACCGCGCCGTCGACAAGGCCGCCACCGTGGTCGCCGAAGACCTCACCAAGAGCTTCGCCGGACGCACCACGCTCGGCCGCAACGTCAACCGGCGCCTCGCCGCGTGGACCAAAGGGGTCACCGCCGAGGCCCTAACAAACGTGTCGGAGCGCAGAGGTTCTGTGCTCGTACACGTCAACGCCGCCTACACCTCACAAGCCTGTCACCGCTGCGGCCGGCTCGGCCGACGCCACGGGGACCGGCTTCACTGCACTGCGTGCGGGGTGGTGTGGCAGGCCGACGTGAACGCCGCGATCAACATCCTGCAGCGAGCAGGCGACCCCGACATCGCCCTGCACACCCCGCACCAGAAGGTGAAGCAGATCCTGCAGGACAGGACCGATCGCCACCGGACCAGACTGCCGGTCCAGGACTCCAGCCCGGCCACCGCCGAGCGGAGAGCGAACCATCCGAACCGCTCAGCAATGAGCAACAACTAGGAAGCAGGAAAGACAGTGAGACGGATCGACGTGCGGATCGCCGCGGGGGTGGGCGCGCTGGCCCTTGTCGCGGCGGGTGCCGCCGGATGCGGGGGCCGTCAGGACGGCGCGGCCAAGGACGACGCCTCCAGCGAGGTCACCTGCAAGGTCACCGAGAACACCCGGGTCGGCATCGCCACCGGCAACGCCACCGGCGTCTACTACGTGGTCGGCAACGCGTTGGCCGGCCAGCTCTCCGCGGCCACCGGCGGCAAGCTGACCGGCACCGCCGCGGAGACCGGCGCCTCGGTGCAGAACGTCGAGCAGCTGGTCAGCGGCCAGTACGACGTCGCCTTCTCGCTCTTCGACACGGCGGTCAACGCGGTGCAGGGCAAGGGCAGCTTCACCGCCCCTCAGCCGGTCGAGGCGCTCGGCCGGATCTACGACAACTACACCCAGGTCGCCGTCCGGGCCGACTCCGGGATCACCTCGGTCGCGGACATGAAGGGCAGGAAGATCTCCACCGGCTCCCCCAAGTCCGGCACGGAGGTCATCGCGAATCGGCTGCTGGAGGCCGCCGGGTTGGACCCGGCCAAGGACATCCAGACGCAGCGGCTCGACCTGACCAAGACCGTCGAGGGCATGAAGGACGGCAGCATCGATGGCTTCTTCTGGTCCGGCGGGGTGCCCACCGGCGGGGTGACCGACCTGTTCACCACCGCCGGCGACAAGGTGAAGTTCATCGACATCACTCCGCTGCTGCCGAAGATGACCGAGCTCAACCCGGCGTACCAGGCCGGGACGATTCGCGCGGACGTCTACCGGACCGCGGCCGACACCCCCACCATCGTGGTGCCGAATGTGCTGTTGGTCCGAAAGGACCTCGACGCGAACGTCGCCTGCGCGATCACGAAGACGGTCTTCGAGAAGAAGGACGCCCTCGCCCAGGCCAATCCGGCCGCCAATGGCATCAGTCTGGAGAACGCCCGCAAGACCGACCCCGTGCCACTGCACCGGGGCGCGGCCAAGGCGTTGCAGGACCTCGGCGCGAACTGATCCACCCGGACCGGGTCCGGACGTCCCGTCCGGGCCCGGCATCGCGGCCGGGCGCTCGCCCCGGTCGCGTCAGGCCCGCCCCCGGCACCCGGTTCACTGGCGGCTCGGCTCCACAGTGGGGTACGCCTCAGACGTCAACGGGGGCGGTCGCGGCGCGGGCGGCGGCGACCAGCCGGTCGGTCTCGGCGGCCACCGTCTCGTCGTCGGCCGGCGTGCCCGGGTCGTAGCGGACCGTCCAGGTCAGCCCGTCCACGCCGGCCACCCGGCGGGCGGCGATCCGGCCGGCGCCGCCGGGCAGCTCGTGGTGCGCCGTGTACGCCACCGAGCGGGTGACCCGGGCGCGCACCTGGTGCGGCAGGTCACCGGGGTCGAGCAGGAGGTACGTCTCGGCCGGCAGTCCGCGACGACCTGGTAGCCGTCCCGCTCGGTAACCTGCTCGGCCGGGGTCACGGTCAGCTCGCGGCCGGACCAGATCGCCTTGAGGATCTCGTGCCAGCCCAGCCGGTGGCCCCGGCCGGGCAGCCAGAGCCCGAGGTTGCTGGCGACCAGCACGCCGTCGCCCTCGCCGTTGCCGGCGGCGGCCCAGGCGAGCACCCGCTCGTCGGTCGCCAGCGGCGGCCGGTCGGCGGGGGGCAGCTTGGGTTTCCGGTTGAACAGTCCCATCACAGTCCTCCGGCGGCCTGCTCGCGAAGCGCCCGCGCGTGCTGCTCCAGCGAGAGCAGTTCCCCGAAGAGCGCGAAGTACTCGTCCTTGTTGCTCACCGGGTTGATCCGCTGGATCTTGGACTTGAGGTCCTTGATCCGGGCGGTCACCGAGCCCCACTGGAGCCGGGCCATGGTCACCGAGACGTAGCGCGGGTCCGGCTCACCGTCGATGCGCAGCGGCTCGACGGCCAGCTCGCCGACGAGCGCCCTGGCGGCCAGGTCCTCGCAGGCGTCGCGGACCTGCTCGATCCAGACCGCGCCGCCGGTGGCCGCCGCCGCGCCGCCGGCCGCCGCGACCGCCGCCCGCACCGCCACGTGGACGGGGTGGCGGTACGGCGGCGGACTCGACCGCGTCGAACATCGGGCCGGCCAGCACCGGCTCCTGGAGGGCGAGCTTGAGCGCCTCCCGCTCGACCATCGACTGCGGGCTGTCCACGGCGGGGGCGGCCGGGGCGGACCGGGCCGGGCCGGGCCGCTCGCCGCTCGGCTGGCCGTTGGCGGCGGTCAGCACCGCCCGCTGCACCGGCTCGATCTCCATGCCGAGGTCACCGGCGAGCTTGCGGACGTACTCCGGGCGCTTCTCCCGGTCCTTGAGCTTGGCGACCAGCGGGGCGGCTCGGCGCATCGCCTCCACCCGGCCGTCGACGGTGTCCAGGTCGTACCGGTTGATCACGTGGCGCAGCGCGAAGTCGACCAGCGGCTCGCGGCGGGCGACCAGGTCGCGGACCGCCAGGTCGCCCTTGGCCAGGCGCAGCTCGCACGGGTCCATGTTGTCGGGGCTCACCGCGATGAAGGTGCGCCCGACGAAGCGCTGGTCGTCCTCGAACGCGCGCAGCGCGGCCTTCTGGCCGGCGGCGTCCCCGTCGAAGGTGAAGATGATCTCGCCGGCCACGGCGTCGGTGTCCAGCAGCAGGCGGCGCAGCACCCCGATGTGGTCGGCGCCGAACGCGGTGCCGCAGGTCGCCACGGCCGTGGTGACGCCGGCCAGGTGGCAGGCCATTACGTCGGTGTAGCCCTCGACGACGACCACCTTGCCCTGTTTGGCGATCTCGCGCTTGGCCTGGTCGATGCCGTAGAGGACGTGCGACTTCTTGTAGAGCGGCGTCTCGGGGGTGTTCAGGTATTTCGGGCCGTCGTCATCGGCGAAGAGCTTGCGGGCGCCGAACCCGATGACGTCGCCGGCGAGGTCCCGGATCGGCCAGAGCAACCGGCGGCGGAACCGGTCGATCAGGGAGCCCGACCGGGCCGGGCGGGACAGCCCGGCGGTGACCAGCTCGTCGTGGGTGAAGCCCTGCTGGCGCAGGTGCTTGGTGAGCAGGTCCCAGCCGTCCGGGGCGAAGCCGCAGCCGTACCGGTCGGCGGCGGCCCGGTCGAAGCCGCGCTCCGCCAGGAACTCCCGGGCCGGGCGGGCGCCGGCCGTGGTGAGCTGGGCGCGGTAGAACTCCACCGCGGCCGCGTGCGCGGCGACCAGCCGCTGCCGCTGGCCCTGCTGGGGGCGGCTGCGCGGGGTGGACCGGTCGTCCTCCACGTACCGCAGCTGGAGGCCGGCGCGGGCGGCGAGCCGCTCGACCGACTCGACGAAGCTGAGGTGCTCCGCGTCCATCAGGAACTTGATCGCGTCCCCACCGGCCCCGCAGCCGAAGCAGTACCAGACGTTGCGGGCGGGCGAGACGTTGAACGACGGGCTCTTCTCGTCGTGGAACGGGCAGAGCCCCTTGAGGTTGCCGCCGCCGGCCGACTTGAGGGTGACCGTGTCGGAGATGACCTCGGCGATGGAGCTGCGCTCGCGGACCAGCGCGATGTCCTCGTCCCGGATCCGCCCCGCCATCTCCGCCACCTCCTCGGCGTACATCCTGCCCTGCCGGACCGACGATCCGGTGGTCGGGGGACGCCCGTGTGGCGAAGGACGCCGCGGCCCGCCGGACCGGCCGGCCGCGCGGTCAGGCGGAGCGGCCCGCGCCGCTGGTCACGTCGCCGATCCGGGGGAACGGCTCGATGGAGAAGACCACCTCGACCGGCACCTCGAAGAACGCGGCGATCCGCAGCGCCAGGTGCAGGCTGGGCCGGAACTCACCCCGCTCCAGGTAGCCGACCGTCTGGTAATGCACGCCCAGCGCGTCGGCGAGCTGCCGGCGGGAGACGCCCCGCTCGGCGCGCAGCACCGCGATCCGGTTGTGCACGGTCTCGCTCATCGACGCCCTCTCATCCGACCCGCTGCATGGCCCGCTCCCGGCGAGCGGCCACCCGCGAGCCGGATTCCCGGCGGGCCATCCGGCGCAGCACGACCGGCGCCAGCACGAGCCCGAGCACCGCCCACGCGCCGAGCACCCCGAGCGTCTCCAGGTGCCGCCAGGAGCCGTCGAGCTCGACCGCGGCCATGCCGTCGGGCAGCAGCGCCGAGCGCATCCCCAACCCTAGCCAGTAGATCGGGAAGACCTGGGCGACGCCCTGCAGCCACCCCGGGTAGCCGTTGATCGGGTAGAAGATGCCGGAGAGGGCGATCAGCCCCATGTTCGGCAGCATGACCAGCCCGAGGTTGCGCGGGTTCTCGATCAGCGCGCCGAGGACCGCGCCCATCGGCAGGGTGGCGACCAGGCCGAGCACCGCCACCCAGAGCAGGGTGAACCAGGCGGACGCGTTGGTCACCCGGAGCCCGTCCAGGAAGAACAGCGCCGGGACGAGCTGGATGAACATGCTCATCAGCGCCACCGTCGACATCAGGATGATCTTGCCGACCAGGTAGCCGAGCATCCCGTTCGGGGTGGCCTTGGCGCGCAGCAGGGTGCCGTCCTCCCGCTCGATGACCAGCTGCGAGGCGAGGACCAGCATGCCGCCGAAGGCCAGCCCCATGCCGAGGGCGCTGGGCAGCGTTCGGGCCCCGAGGGAGAAGGAGGTGCCGGGCACCGTGGAACCGCGCATGAAGAACATGGCGGTCAGCAGGGCCGCGGTCGGGAAGAAGTAGTTCCACAGGTCCTGAGCGTTGGTGAAGGTGTTACGCAGCTCGATCACGCCGCGCTGGACGCCGGCCCGGACGGCCGCCACGGTCGGGTTCATCGGTCGCTGCTCCCCTGCCGCCACATCCGGGTCGCCGCGCCGGCCCGCACCCCGGATTCCTCTTCGTAGACCAGTGCCATGTACGCGTCCTCCAGGCTCGCCCGGCGGATCTCCAGCTCCTGCACGGCGTCGCTGTACTGGCGGAGCAAATCGCGGACGAAGCCGGTGGCGTCGGCGGCGGAGTGCACGAAACGCTTCCCGTCCCGGGTCCAGCGGATCTCCGCGTCCCCCGCGACCCGACGGGACAGCTCGTCCGGCGAACCGTTGGCGACGATCCGGCCGCCGGCCAGGATGAGGATCCGGTCGGCCAGCTTCTCCGCCTCGTCCAGGTCGTGCGTGGTGAGCAGGATGGTGGTCTCGTCCAGGTCGGCGAGACGGTGCACCAGCTCGTGGAACTCGCGCCGGGCGGCCGGGTCGAAGCCCACCGTCGGCTCGTCCAGGAAGAGCAACTCCGGGCGGCCCACGATGCCGACCGCCACGTCGAGCCGGCGGCGCTGGCCGCCGGAGAGCTGGTGCACCCGCTTCCCGGCGTGCGCGCCGAGGCCGACCGTGTCCAGCAGCTCGTCGACCGGGCAGGGCCGGCGGATCCGGGCGGTCGAGTACGGTGCGTAGAAGTCGCCGAGGTGGGCCAGCAGGTCCCGGACCCGCCACTTGCCGTGGTCCCGCCAAGACTGGAGGACCACGCCCATCCGGGCCCGCCACCGCTCGTCGCCCCGGCCCGGGTCGCTGCCGAGGACGCTCACCTCGCCGGCGGAGCGCATCCGGAAGCCTTCGAGGATCTCGATGGTGGTGGTCTTGCCGGCCCCGTTCGGCCCGAGCAGGGCGAGCACCTCGCCGCGCCGGGCGGTGAACGTGACCCCGTGCAGCACGTCGACGCTGCCGTAGCGCATACGGAGGTCACGGACGTCGAGGACGAGGTGGTCGTCGGGTGGGTGGGGAGTCGTGTCCACTCCCGGTAGTTCGACCGCCGTCATGACCGCTCCCCGAGGTGTGTCGGATCAGTACCGCGAAATGTAGCACCCCTACTACATTGTGAGGTAGACCGACTCCCTCGGGAATCGGACCGCCAGGCCGCCGGCCCTCGCGGATCTTGGCTACGGTGGGGGCCGCGACCGCGAGGAGGAACGCCGGATGGCCCAGGACACGGACGTACCGCTGACCATCGCCCTCGCCGAGTACGAGCACCTGCGCGAGCTGAGCCGCGCGGTGCACGACCAGTCGGCGGCCCGGTTCACCTTCTTCCTCGCGGTGGCCTCCGCCGCCACCGCCGTCTCCGCGGGGCTGATCACCACCGGCAGCCCGGACGGCTGGGTGCGGCCCGC
This sequence comes from Micromonospora sp. ATA51, assembly GCF_016802855.1. NCBI lineage: Bacteria > Bacillati > Actinomycetota > Actinomycetes > Micromonosporales > Micromonosporaceae > Micromonospora > Micromonospora sp. ATA51. Next base: position 22,564 of record NZ_JAEVHJ010000075.1, read on the forward strand.
CGTCCTGGCCGGCCTCGGGGTGCTGGTCCTGCTCCTCGGGATCTCGGTCTTCGCCCGCCAGGTCGAGCTGAACGACCGGGGCCGCCGCTACGCCGTGGCGGCCACCGTGCTGCGCACCTACCTGGCCCGGCGGGCGCCCGACCTGACGGCGTACGTGATGATGCCGACGCTGGACGACCATGGCCCCTTCGCGCCGGAGCCGTTCCGGCGGCACTGGTTCCGCGACCTGGTCAGCCAGGCCGGCATGATCGCCCTGCTCAACAGCGTGCTGCTGGGCCTGGCCGCCGCCCTGGCCGTGCTGGCCGCCGGCCCGCCCTGGCTGGCGATCACCGTGGCGGCCCTGGTGGTCCCCGGCTCGGTCGCGGCGCACCTGCGGGTCATCCGCCGCCGCATCGCCCGCTCCGCCGACCGGGTCGGCACCGTCCTGGCCGACCGCCGTCTCGCTTCCACCACTGGGTGACACCGGCGCGGCCGGGTGTAGACCCGGCGGCGACGGGGACAACCGGCGCATGTCGGGTGCAGGCGGACCCCGGATCGCGTACCAGCCGGCGCTGGACGGCGTCCGGGCGCTGGCGGTGGCAGCGGTGCTCGCCTTCCACGGCGGGGTGGCGGCGCTCCCCGGCGGATTCCTCGGCGTGGACGCGTTCTTCGTCCTCTCCGGGTTCCTGATCACCTCGCTGCTGCTCGCCGAGCACCGGGACACCGGGCGGATCGACCTGACGGCCTTCTGGGGCCGGCGGATCCGCCGGCTCCTCCCGGCGCTGCTGCTGGTGCTCCTCGTCGTGCTGCTGGTCTCCCGCCAGCTGCTGCCCGGCACCGAGCTGCCCGCGCTGCGCTGGGACGCGCTGGCCGCGCTCGGCTACCTGGCGAACTGGCGGATGGCGCACCGCTCCGGGGACTACTTCGCCGCCACCGGCAGCCCGTCGCCGTTGCAGCACACCTGGTCGCTCGGCATCGAGGAGCAGTTCTACCTGGTCTGGCCGCTGCTGCTGGTGGCGCTGCTGGCGTGGACGGCGCGCCGAGCCCGACGACGTGGGGCAGGCGCGCCGCCGTCCCCGCCGGAAGTCGGCGGGCTCCGCACGGTGACCCTGCTCGGCACGGCCGGGTCGGCGCTCGCCGCGGCGGCACTCTTCGCGCCCGGCGCGGTGGACCGGGTCTACTACGGCACCGACACCCGGGCGGTGGCCCTGCTGGTCGGCGCCGGCCTGGCGTGTTGCTGAGCAGGAGGACGACACCGGCCGGAACGCCGGCGCGGGTACGGCACCCGGTGCTCGGCGGGCTCGCCCTGGCCGGGGCCGTGGGGACCGGCTGGCTCTGGGCCACCGCCGACGGCGGGGACGGCTGGGTCTACCGGGGCGGCCTCACCCTGGTGGCCCTGGCCGTGGCGGCCGTCATCGCACACGCCACGGTGAGCCCGACCGCGCGACCGCCCGGCTGCTCGCGCTGGCCCCGCTGGTCCGGCTCGGCCGGATCTTCCTACGGCGTGTACCTCTGGCACTGGCCGCTGTTCCAGTGGCTCACCGCGGAGCGCACCGGGCTGACCGGGGTCGCGCTGCTGGCCGTCCGGTGCGCGGTCACGCTGGCCGCCGCGACCGGGTCGTACCTGCTGGTGGAGCGGC
>NZ_JAEVHJ010000076.1:0-24128 GCF_016802855.1 Micromonospora sp. ATA51
CGGGACGGCGCGCGGGCGACCGCGAACCCGGCCGCGCCGACCGCCGACACCGCTTCCGATCCGGCGGCCGGCGCCGCCCCGCCGACGCCGGCTCCGGAACCGCCTACCGCAACGGAGAGGGACGCCTAGTGGTGCACACGACGAGGCAGAACGTCGATCTCGACTGGTTGCTCGACGAGCTGGTGGGGCGGGTGCCCGCCGCCCGCCAGGCGGTGGTGCTGTCGGCGGACGGGCTCCTGCTCGGCGCCTCGGCCGAGCTGAGCCGCAGTGACGCCGAACACCTCTGCGCCCTGGCCTCCGGCTTCTCCAGCCTGGCCAAGGGGGCCACCCGGCACCTGGCGGGCGGCGCGGTGCGGCAGACCGTGGTGGAGATGGAGTCCGCGTACCTGTTCGTCACCGCCGCCGGGCAGGGCGCCTGCCTGGCGGTGGTCAGTGACGCCGACGCCGATATCGGCCTGGTGGCGTACGAGATGGCGATGCTGGTCATCCGGGTCGGCGAGAACCTCACCGCCCCGCCCCGGACGGCGTTGGGTGCGGCCGATGCGGGCTGAGTCGCCGGGGCCGCAGCACGAGTGGCTGGACGCCGCCGCGGGTCCGGTGGTCCGCCCGTACACCCTCACCGGCGGCCGGGTCCGACCCGCGGTCGAGGGCTTCGACCTGGTGGCGTTCGTGCTGGCCGCGCCGACCGCCGATGCCGCCGGGCACCCCGGGCTGCAGCCGGAGCACCGACGGCTCGTCGAGCTGGCCCGCCGGCCGGTCGCCGTGGCCGACCTCGCCGCGGACCTGGACCTCGCCGTCGGCGTGGTCCGGGTGCTGCTCGGCGACCTCCTCGCCCGCGGCCTGGTCGCGGTGCACCGGCCGCCGACCGCCGCACACCTGCCCGACGACAACATCCTCAAGGCGGTGGTCAATGGACTCCGTGCGCTATGACCGGGAGGGGTCCGGTCAGCGGATCCCGTTGGCCCTGAAGATCCTCATCGCGGGTGGCTTCGGGGCCGGCAAGACGACGCTGGTGAGCGCGTTGAGCGAGGTCCGGCCGCTGCAGACCGAGGAGGTCCTGACCGGGGCCGGCATCGGCACCGACGACGTCTCCGGTGTGGAGCAGAAGTCGACCACCACGGTGGCGATGGACTTCGGCCGGATCACCATCAACGAGGACCTGCAGGTCTACCTCTTCGGCACCCCCGGCCAGGACCGGTTCTGGTTCCTCTGGGACGAGCTGGCCTTCGGGGCCCTCGGCGCCGTGGTGCTCGCGGACACCCGTCGGCTGGCCGACTGCTTCCCGTCGATCGACTATTTCGAGCAGCGCGGTATCCCGTTCGTGGTGGGGGTGAACTGTTTCGACGGGGCCCGCCGGTTCAGCCTGGAGTCGGTGCGCGACGCCCTCGACCTCGACCCGGACGTGCCGCTGGTGCTCTGCGACGTCCGGGACCGGCAGTCCGGGAAGCTGGTGCTGATCTCGTTGGTCGAGCACGTCGCCCGGCAGCGCGGCGAGCCGGTGCCGGTGGCCTGACCCGGCGGGCCGCGCCCGGCCGCCGATTTGGTCCCGGGAATCAGGGCTGAACCGCCGGCTTCCCGGGAAGCCTCTGGTTGGATCGACGGAGGAAGCGGCGGAAGGTGGGCTTGGTGACCGGGCAGGCGACGATCGTCCACATCGGTGGCTACACGGCGGAGAGCGGCGGCCGGGCGGCCGGGATCGTCGCCGCCCGGCGCGATCCGGCGTCGGGGGAGCTGACCCCGCTGGGCACCGCCGTGGTCACCGCGTCGCCGTCGTTCCTGGTCCGGCACCCGGCGCTGCCCGTGCTGTACGCGGTCAACGAGCTGGCGGAGGGGCAGGTCAGCGCGTTCCGCGCCGCCCCGGACGGTGACCTGAGTCCGCTCGGGGTCCAGCCGACCGGGGGCGCCGAACCCTGCCACCTGGCGGTCGCCCCGAGCGGGCGGCACCTCTTCGTGGCCAACTACGGCGGCGGTAGCGTGGCGGTCTTCCCGCTCGACGCCGACGGCGTGCCGGGGGAGCGCAGCGACCTGGTCCACCACGAGGGGCACGGGCCGGACCCGGAGCGGCAGGAGAAGGCGCACTGCCACATGGTCTCGCCGGACCCGGGCGCCGGGCCGCTGCTCGCCGTCGACCTGGGCACCGACTCGGTCTACCGGTACGACCTCGACGTCGCTTCGGGCCGGCTGGTGCCCCGGGCCCCGCGGCTGCGTACGCCGGCCGGGACGGGCCCCGGCACCTGGCCCGGCACCCCGACGGACGGCGCTGCTGGCTGGTCGGCGAGCTGGCCGCGACGGTCACCGGGTACGACCTCACCGTCGACGGCGCGCTGCACCAGCGCGAGCGCCTGGACGCCAGCGGGCGGACCGGGTACGTGCAGCCCAGCGAGGTCGCCGTCGGGCCGGACGGCCGCTTCCTCTACGTCGGCAACCGCGGGGTCGGCACGATCGCGGTCTTCTCGGTGGCCGACGGGTCGCCGCGGCTGGTGGCCGAGGTCGACACCGGCGGGGAGTGGCCCCGGCACTTCGCACTGACCGGGGAGCACCTCTACGTGGCCGACGAGCGGGCGGACATGATCAGGATCTTCCGGGTGGACCCGGACACCGGGGTGCCGACGGCGGTGGGGGAACCGGTGCCGGTGGCGAGCCCGACCTGTGTCCGGCCGTAGTCGGACGCTCACCGAAGCGACTCAACTGACTGTCCGTAGTGGATTTCCGCCACACCGGATGACTGACTGCTCACTCATGGTTGCGGTTTTGCGATCAACTGTTTCTTCTGCGTAACTTTCAACCGAACGGTTGTGGCAGTAACCCCACGAGATACGCAAGATGGTCACCGTGTCTGGCCGCCATCGCATGCGTTCAAGCCTTCGTGGGGCAGGTGCCGCCGTTGCGGCAACCGTGCTCGTCGTCGTCGTCGGTTCCTGGTTCGGTTACCAGCAACTGGCGGGGCCGTCCTGCTCCGGACGGATCCAGCTGTCCGTCGCGGCCGCCCCGGAGATCGAACCCGCCGTCAAGGCGGCCGCCGACCAGTGGGTCGCCGACGGGGCGGCGGTGGGGGGCACCTGCATCGGCGTGAACGTCTCCTCCTCCGAGCCGGTCGACGTGGCCGCCGCCGTGGCGAGCAAGCACGGCGCGACGCTGGCGGGTGTCGGGCAGGCCAGCGGCACGGCGGTCACCCCCGACGTCTGGGTGCCGGACTCCTCCACCTGGCTGCTGCGGCTGAAGAACGGCGGCGCCACCGCCTTCGCCCCGGCCAACGGCGCCTCGATCGCCCGCAGCCCCGTGGTGGTCGCCATGCCCGAGCCGGTAGCCACCCGGGCCGGCTGGCCGGAGAAGAAGTTCAAATGGACCGACCTGCTCGCGCAGGTCACCACCGGCAAGTCGCCGCTGCACGCCGGCATCGTGGAGCCGACCCAGGACGCGGCCGGCCTCTCCGGCCTGCTTTCGCTGACCGCCGCCGCCAGCTCCACCGGCTCCCCGGGGTCGCCGGACGCGCAGGAGGCGATGGTGGGCGCGCTGCGGGCGCTGGCCACCAACCGGTCGTCGATAAGGCAGGACCTCCTCGCGCGGTTCCCGCGTTCCTCCGACCCGACCGCGATCGCCAACGGACTGGGCGCCGCTGCGCTCTCCGAAGAGGACGTCATCGCGTACAACCAGACCAAGCCGCCGATCCAGCTCGCGGCCCTTTACCTCGATCCGCCCCCGATGCCGCTGGACTACCCGTTCGCGGTGCTGCCGGGTATCGAGCCGGCCAAGGGGTCGGCCGCGAAGGTGCTCTTCGAGGTGCTCACCACCCCCGGCTTCCGCAACCGGCTGGCCGCGCAGGCGCTGCGCTCGCCGGACGGCAACTGGGGTGCGGGGTTCAAGGCACCGCAGGGCGCGCCGAGCCCGGCGGGCGGCGGGGCCACCAGCGCGCCGACCGGTCAGGGCGCGGCGGCCGGCCTGGATCCGGTCGCCATCGCGAAGGCCACCACCACCTGGGCGGCCGCCACCCAGTCCGGCCGCATGCTGGCCGTCGTCGACGTCTCCGGCTCGATGAAGAAGCCGGTGGCGACCGCGAACGGCGCCACCCGGGAACAGGTCACCGTGGCCGCGGCCAGCCAGGGCCTGAACCTCTTCGACGACTCCTGGGCGATCGGGCTGTGGACGTTCTCCACCGAGCTGGTCGGTTCACAGGACTGGCGACCCGTGGTCCCGATCAAGCCACTGTCGAGCAACCGGGGCGCCCTGGCGCGGGGGCTGGCCGGGATCAAGCCGTCGAGCGGCGACACCGGCCTCTACGACACCATGCTGGCCGCCTACAAGGAGGTCCAGAAGGAGTGGGAGCCGGGCAAGGTCAACTCCGTGGTGCTCTTCACTGACGGCCAGAACGACGACAAGAACGGCATCTCCCGGGCGGACCTGCTTCAGCAGCTGAAGAAGATCAAGGACCCGGAGCAGCCAGTGCGGGTGATCATCATCGGTATCGGTACCGAAGTCAGCAGGTCCGAGCTCGAGACGATCGCGAAGGAGGCCGATGGCGTCGCCTTCGTCGCCACGGACCCGACCAAGATCGGTGAGATCTTCCTGCAGGCGATCGCGGCCCGCCCGCCCGCGCCCCGCTGATCCGCCACTCAGCGAGAGGGTTCCGCCGTACCGGGAGAACCGGTACGGCGGAACCTTCCGGCCCACGCGGGCCGGGAAAACTGACGGCAATACGTCCGAAGCAATCGGCGTCCATAGTTATCCAGGCAAGATGTCGGAGTGCTCCGCCGCCGTCCCGATCGGGACCGACCGGCCGGAGCCGTCCTGAGCGAAACGGGGAGGGCCGGTGACCTCGGCGACACTGTTGACCCCCGCCAGGACCCCGTCGCGGCCGAGGGGCGACCGCCCCGGGCCGGCGGCGCGTGCCGACGAGCGGGCCTACATCCGACTCCTGGCGGTGCTGGACACCGCCGTTCTGGCGGTGGCCATCCTCGTCGGGTACGTCGCTCGCTTCGGCGACGAGGAACCCAGCGGTTCGGAGATCCCGTACGTCGTGGTCGCCCCCGGCCTGCTGCTGGCCTGGCTGATCTCACTGCGTGTGCTGCGCTGCTACGACGACCGGGTGCTCGGCTACGGGGCCGACGAGTACCGGCGGGTCAGCTCGGCGAGCCTGCGCCTGGCCGGTGGCATCGCCATCACCGGCTACATCGCCGATGTCGGCGTCTCCCGCGGCTTCCTGGCGATCTCCTTCGCGGTCGGCACGGTCGGGCTGGAGGTGGCCCGCTTCGCCGCCCGCAAGCGGCTGCACCGCGCCCGCGACCGGGGCACCGGCTGGAGCCGCAAGGTGCTGGTCGTCGGCGACACCGCACACGTGCTGGAGCTGGTGCACACCCTGCGCCGGGAGCCGTACGCCGGCTACCACGTGGTCGGGGCGTGCATCCCCGACGCGCTGCTCGCCCCGGTGCCGCAGCGGCTGGGCGACGTGCCGGTGGTCGGCTCGTTCCGGGGCATCCCCGAGGCGGCCACCGCCATCGGCGCGGACACCGTGGCGGTCACCGCCTCCGGCGAGCTGACCGCGACCCGGCTGCGCCGGCTCGGCTGGCAGCTCGAGGGGACCGGGGTGGACCTCGTCGTCGCCCCGGCGCTCACCGACGTCGCCGGTCCCCGCATCCACACCCGGCCGGTTGCCGGCCTGCCGCTGATCCACGTGGAGGCCCCCGAGTTCCGGGGCGCCCGCAAGCTGGTCAAGGGTCTGGTCGACCGGTCCCTGTCGTTCGTGGCGCTGACCCTGCTGCTGCCGCTGCTGGTGGTGATCGCGCTGGCCATCAAGCTGGGCAGCCGGGGGCCGGTGCTGTTCCGTCAGACCCGGGTCGGTCAGGGCGGCGAGGAGTTCGGCGTCTTCAAGTTCCGCACCATGGTGGTGAACGCCGACGCCCTGCTGGCCGAGCTGGCCGCGCGCAACGAGACCGACGGCCTGATGTTCAAGATGCGCGACGACCCCCGGGTCACCCGGATCGGCCGGCTGCTGCGCAAGTGGTCCCTGGACGAGCTGCCCCAGCTGGTGAACGTGCTGCTCGGCCAGATGAGCCTGGTCGGCCCGCGCCCGCCGCTGGTACGCTCCGCGAACCGGCCCGCCGCCGCCCGGCGGACGGCTGCCGGCGGCACGGTCAAGCGGCTCTCCGCACCCCACCCCCGGCGCTTCACCGGGCGCGCCACCGTGCTGTTCGCGGTGTTGATCGCGCTCGCCCTGGCGTACACCTATCCGGTCCGGGTGTACCTGGACCAGCAGCGCGACATCGAGCGGATGGAGGCGTCCCAGGCCGATCAGCGCCGGCGGATCGAAGACCTCACCGCCGAGGCGGCCAAGTGGCAGGACCCGGCGTACATCGAGACGCAGGCCCGGGAGCGGTTCTTCATGGGCAAGCCGGGGGAGACGCTGCTCGTGGTGCTCTCCGACCCGGAGGGCGCCGCCAAGGACGCCGGCAAGGGCGCGAAGCCGGGGCCGCCGAAGGCGCCGGACCCCTGGTACGACACGCTGTGGTCGAGCGTGCAGGCGGCCAACGCCGAGCGGCCCGACAAGTGAGCACCACCTGAGCACCGAACGAGAGATGGGCACCGTGACTGTCGTACCACCGCAGGACCCGGCGGCGGGTTCCGTACCCCCGCCGGAGCGCCAGCCGGCCACCGAGGCCGACCTGGCCGCGGTGGCCGCGCAGCTCGGACGCCCGCCCCGCGGCACCCGGGCGGTGGCCCACCGCTGCCCCTGCGGCCTGCCGGACGTGGTGGAGACGACGCCCCGGCTGGCCGACGGCACGCCCTTCCCGACGCTGTTCTACCTGACCTGCCCGCGGGCGACCGCGGCGTGCAGCCGGCTGGAGTCGGTCGGGCTGATGAAGGAGATGGCCGACCGGCTGGGCACCGACCCGGAGCTGGCCGCCCGCTACCGGGCGGCGCACGAGGACTACCTCACCCGTCGGGAGGCGATCGGCGAGGTGCCGGAGATCGCCGGCATCTCGGCCGGCGGCATGCCCGGCCGGGTGAAGTGCCTGCACGTGCACCTGGGGCACGCGCTCGGCGCCGGGCCGGGGGTCAACCCGTTCGGGGACGAGACCCTCGCGCTGGTGGAGAAGTGGTGGGCCGCCGGCCGTGCGTGGACGTCCCGGCGGGCGAGTGAGCATGTCGGTCTCCGACGAGATCGTGGTGCGCCGCGCCCGCACCGGCGACGTTCGGGGCATCCGGCGGCTGGTCGACACCTACACCGACGACCGGCGGCTGCTCAGCAAGGCCACCGTCACGCTCTACGAGGACGTGCAGGAGTTCCGGGTCGCGGTGGCGCCCGACGGCACGGTGGTCGGGTGCGGCGCGCTGCACGTGATGTGGGAGGACCTGGCCGAGATCCGCACGGTGGCGGTCGACCCGGCCTGCCGGGGCCGGAAGCTCGGCCACCGGATCGTCGGCGAGCTGATCGACTCCGCCCGGGAGCTGGGCGTGGCCCGGATCTTCGTGCTCACCTTCGAGACCAGCTTCTTCGGCTCGTTCGGCTTCCGGGAGATCGACGGCGCGCCGGTGCCGCAGCCGGTCTACGAGCAGCTGCTGCGCTCGTACGACGAGGGCGTCGCCGAGTTCCTGGACCTGGAACGGGTCAAACCGAACACCCTCGGCAACACCCGCATGCTGCTGCGCCTCTGACGGCCGCCCACGGCGGCGCGGGATCAGGTCCGCCGGGGGTGGGCGGCGAAGAAGGCCCAGACGAGGTCGGTGGCCACCACACCCGCCCGCGGCGCGGCGAGCTGGCCGGCGGTCGCCCCGGGCCACGAGTGGCCCATGTCCGGGATGGTGTACACGGTGACGTCGCTGTCGTCGGCGCAGCGCGCGTCGGTCCGGGAGATCCCGGCGGGCGCCGTGCGGCGCGGGCCGGGTGCGGGCCGGCAGCCCAGCCGCCGCTGCCAGGTTCGCATGCCCTCGCTGAAGATGTCGGCGTAGACGTCCTGGCCGCCGATGAAGGTGATGACCGAGACCGGACGTTTCGGCACGTAGTCCTCCGCCGCCGTCCGGGGCCCGCTGTAGCCGCCGCTGACCACGCCGATCGCCGCGAACACTCCCTCGGCCTCGACCGCGGCCCGGAAACTCATGTCGCCCCCGTTGGAGATGCCGGTGAGGTAGACCCGGTCCGGGTCGGCCCGCCAGGTGTCGACAAGGTGGGCGGTGAGGGCCTTGAGGAAGCCGACGTCGTCGGACGAGCCGCAGCAGATCAGGGCGTTGAAGCCGCCGTACCGCCCGTCCGGGTAGGCGACGAGCGCGTGCTCCCGGTCGGCCTTGGCGTCCAGGCCCACCATCTGCCGCATCGCCGCCCCGTCGCCGGGGTAGAAGTGCAGCGCGATCACCAGCGGGAGCGGCGTGGCCGGGTCGTAGCCGGGCGGGGCGTGCAGTAGATAGCTCCGCTCCGTCCCGTCGTGCCGCAGGGTGAGCCGGTGGTCGCCGGCCGCGGGCCGCTCGGCGGCCGACGGGGGCGGGGAGGCCGCCGCCCGGGTACGCCCCCGCTCGTCACCGCACGCCGCGCCGAAGATCACCAGGCAGAACCCGGTCAGCACCGCCATCGTCCGCCGCACGCCCCGCCCCCTTCGTGGACTCCCCGTCCACAGTGGTGAGCCGGGCCCGGCGGGGCAACCCTTTCGGCTCTCGCCGAATAGCGGCACGCTGCCCGTATGCTCCGTCTTCATCTCACCCCGGCGGACCTGTGCCGGGTGCGGTTCGCCGGACGGCTGCACCCGGTCGGCACGGCGATGCTGGCCCGTCAGGCGCTGCGCGATCCGGCCACCGCCGGGTTGGTGCCGGCCCTCGCCGCGCCGCAGGCGGACACCACTGCGCCGACGCCGGTGCCGGTGCGGGCCGCCGCCGCGTCGCTGGCGCACCTGCTGCCGCCCGCGGCCGGCTGCCGGACTTCCTCACCCCGTTCGAGGGTCTCGAATCGGTGTCGGCCGGCCTCGCGGCCATCCGGGCCACCCCGCCCCGACGTGTCCGGGCCGAGCTCACCGCGGCGTACGCCGACCTGCCGCCGACGCCGTTGCGGCGCCGGTTCGCCGAGGCGGACCCGGAGATCCTGGACCTGTTCGAGCAGGCGGTGGCCACCTGGTTCGGCGCGGTGCTCGCGCCGCACTGGACCGAGCTCGCATCCGCCCACCGGCACCAGGTCGCGACCGCCACGCACCGGCTGGCCGAGAACGGCCTGGACGGCCTCTTCGCCGGGCTGCACCCGGCGATCGGCTGGCGGCCGCCGGTGCTGGAGGTGCGGACCTGGTGGAGCGGGGAGGTGACCGGCACCGGCGAAGGGCTCGTGCTGCTGCCGTCGCCCGTGGCCGGCCCGCGCCCCCGGGTGCTGGTCGAGCCGGAGCGGCCGGTGCTGCTCGTCTATCCCGCCGCGATGCCGCGCAGCGCGGCCGTCCCGGGCGCCGATCCGCTCGGCCGGCTCCTCGGGGCCACCCGGGCGGCGTTGCTGCGCCGGCTGGCTGAGCCGGGCCGGCACACCACCACGGCGCTGGCCGGGGCGGTCGGGGTCAGTCTCTCCACCGCGTCGGAACACCTGACGGCGCTGCGGGCCGCCGGTCTGATCCGGACCGGACGGGACGGCGCCTCGGTGCTGCACCGGCTGACGCCGCTCGGCGGGCACCTGCTGGGCGGCTCCGGGGACGTTGGCCCCGGAAGCGACCGGCCCGACGAGTGGCACAGCGGGCTGCGCCCGTGACCGTGGCACCCGGGTCGGGGCGCTGCCGTAGGGTTGCTGCCGTGACGACGCGTGTGGCCGCCATCGACTGCGGGACCAACTCCATCCGACTGCTGGTCGCCGACCTGCCCGACCCGTCGGCCGGCCCGCAGGCGCCGCTGGTCGACGTGACCCGCCGGATGGAGATCGTCCGGCTCGGCCAGGGCGTCGACAGGACGGGCCGGCTCGCCCCCGAGGCCATCGAGCGCACCCGGGTCGCGCTGGCGTCCTACGCCGCCGAGATCGAGAAGCTGGGCGCCGAGCGGGTCCGGATGTGCGCCACCTCGGCGACCCGCGACGCGGCCAACGCCGCCGACTTCCGGGCGATGGTCGAGCAGACCCTCGGCGTCGAGCCCGAGGTGGTGACCGGCGACGAGGAGGCCCGGCTCTCGTTCACCGGCGCGGTGCGCGGCCTGCCCGCCGACGCCGAGCAGCCGTACCTGGTGGTCGACATCGGCGGCGGCTCCACCGAGTTCGTGGTCGGCACCCGCGAGGGCGGCGTCGAAGCCGCCGTCTCAATGGACATCGGCTGTGTCCGGATGACCGAGCGGCACCTGCACGGCGACCCGCCGACCCTGGACGAGATCGCCGCAGCCCAGGCCGACATCGTGGTCGCGGTGGACCGGGCGCTGGCGGTGGTGCCGGGCCGCGAGGCCGCCACGCTGGTCGGGCTCGCCGGGTCGGTCACCACCGTGGTCGCCGTCGCCCAGGGCCTGACCGAGTACGACCCGGCGCGCATCCACCACGCCCGGGTGTCGTACGAGCAGGTCGCCGACGTCACCGCCGACCTGCTGGCGAAGACCCGGGAGCAGCGGCTCGCCATCCCGGTGATGCACCCGGGCCGGGCCGACGTGATCGGCGCGGGGGCGTTGGTGCTCCGCGTGATCATGGAGCGGGCCGGCATGCCGTCGGTGGTCGCCTCCGAGCACGACATCCTCGACGGCATCTGCTACAGCATTCTGTAGCAGGGTCGGCCCCTGCGCGGTCTGCTAGCCGGGTTCGCCCTCAAGGTCGCTGCGACGCTTCGCAGCCCAAGCCCTGACGTCCGCCGCCCGCCACACTCGGCCGACGGTCAGGTGGGCGATCGGGACGGGGAAGTCTGCGCGCTCAGCGAGCGTGTTGGCTCGCTGCCTGGACACACCGAGGAAGGCCGCTATCTCGGCCATGGCCATAACGTCCTCGGTCATCGGTGCCGACCATCCGACCGAGGCTCATCTATGAGCCTTTTCCAACCTCCCACGTCACAAACAGCGCTCCCTGCCCCGTCGGCTACGGCGTGGCAGCCTCCCGCAGGCGTAGGTGTCAGGGCTCGGCTGCGAGCGCGTCCTGGCGCGGCTTGAGCCTGACGTCGACCCGAGAGAGGGTCAGATCCCGGCTCAAGCCGCCGCGCAGGAGCCGAATCCACGTGGGGGCGCGCGACGGCGGGGTCGGCCAGGGTGACGCGACCGACCGAAGCGGATGGCGTTTGGTCTTCATCCCGCAAGGTGCCCTGTGCTTCTTCGCACACGCGACTCAGCTTTCGGATTGGCCAAGAAAAGGAACCTGGAATGGAGGGTGGCAGCACCGGGGCCGCGTTAGTGCGCTCGCGCACGCCCTTGCGCCGCGCGTTGTCCCGTTGCGGGATCGTCAATCGGTCCGGGTGCGGAGGCTCCGCGCCAGGGTGGGGATCATCACCGTCGCAGGGACGAGGTGTAGTCCGAGGAGGGCGGTGGTGGTGGCGGTGTTTGCCCCGGAGAGGAGGGGCGGGACCAACGAGATCGCGGTCAGCGACACTGCGGTCCACACGAATCGCTCGGTGGGGCGAGCGCTCCAACGAAGAAGAGCGACGGCAATGACGATGCCCACGACCGAGAAGAAGCCGGTCACCACGGCGAACCCGGACAACGGGATCGTCTCGCCACCATCGGGGACCTCGAAGTCGACGCCAACGGCCTGGGCAAGCGCAGCGGCGAGGGTGGTGGCCACCATCGCTGCGAGCGTGGCAATGAAGCCGGTGCCGGCGAGCCCGCGGAGTCGGTGGGTGTGCCTGGTCCGGCCCGATGCCGGGCCCGCGACGACCCCGGTGTCATTCATGCTGTTCATGTCGTTCCTCCATCATTCGGTAACTGGCGTACGGGGTGTGTTGACCAGCATGTGACGGTCCTGGCCCTGGGGGTGACGATGCGCACCCTCGCCGTGCGACGGCCGGGGTTCCGCAGGGCGTGGATGCCGGTGCCGCGGAGCCAGAACCCGGCGTCGCGTCCGACGACCGGCCCGGGCTCGCCGTCGCGCAGCTCCAGCTGCACCCGCCCGCGGGTGACGACGCCGAACGCGTCGCACCACTCCGCCGCGACCACCGCGACACGCGCGCCACCGCGCAGCGTGAGCGTCCACACCGGGACTACTCCGTGCCGTCCGCCGGCAGGCGCTCCGGCAGCCCGAGCCGCGGGAACTGGTCGTCGTGGAAGATGACGATCTCGGTGATCGCCCCGCCGGTGACGCGCAGGACGTCGATCGTCAGCGGCAGGTACGCGCCCTCCCGCTTCCGCCACAGGTAGAAGGCGACGGCCGGCTGCCGGTTCACCGAGGTGGGGACCGCGCGCAGGCCCTTCATGCCATCGAATCCATCCTCGACCCAGCTGTTCACCACCGCGTCGCGGCCGACGTACAGGCCCGGCGTGGGCGGCATCGAGCAGCGGACGTCGTCCCGCAGCATGGCAGCGAGCACGTCGATGTCCGTGGCCACACTGGCGTCGGTGAAGCGGCGCACCAGCTCGCGCGTCCCGGCGTCCTCCTCGCCGCCGGTCCAGTCCTGCCGCTCTGCGGGCAGGTGCTCCCGCATGCCGGCGCGGGCCCGCTGCAGCGCGCTGTTCACGGAGTTGACGGAGTCCCCGAGGAGCTCCGCGACGTCCTTCGCCGGCCAGCCGAGCACGTCCCGCAGGATCAGCACGGCCCGCGGGCGCGGCGCGAGGTGCTGGACCGCGACCAGGTACGCCAGCTCGATCGTCTCCCGCGCGACGGCGACGCTCTCCGGCTCGTCCGCATCGCCCGCGGGCAGCTCGTCGAGCAGCCGGTCCGGGTAGGGCTGCAGCCACAGCACCTCGCCGCCGGTCGCAGGCTCCGGGCGGCACTTGGCGAGCAGGTCCAGGCAGGCGTTGGTGGCGATCCGGTACAGCCAGGCCCGGAACGTCGACCGCCCCTCGAAGGTCTCCCGCCGCCGCCAGGCACGGAGGAACGTCTCCTGCACGGTGTCCTCGGCGTCCTCGAACGACCCGAGCATCCGGTAGCAGTGCACGTGCAGCTCCCGCCGGTGCCGCTCCGCCAGCCCCGAGAACGCCGGCTCGTCGACCTCGCCCAGACCGCACCCGCCCAGACCGCTCTCGCCCAGACCGCTCACGCCCAGCTCCTCCAGCCGCGTGTCCGCACTCATCACGTCATCCTTCCGTCTCGTCGTGTCCCGTCGTAGGTGTGACGGGTGCGGGCGCGACAACTCATCACTTGGGTCGATCGGCATGGCTGATCCAGTGACGGATCCGGTGGCGGAGCACGACGCGCGGTACGGCGAGGAGGGCGCGGGTCCGCCGGAGTGGGCGTGGGTGCGCGACCGCCTGGCGCGTGCCGGGGTCCCCTGGTTCACGACGACGCGGCGGGCATGGACGCACGGGCACGGCACGAGGTCCACCGAAAAGGATGGGCTTGATCTTGGAGCCGAGACCCGGCTCACCTGGGGAGATGCGCGCCCGAAGGGATTCGAACCCCGGCGCTGTTGCGTTACCGGATCGGCGGACACGCTAGGCCCGCCGACTACCTGTCAGATCGCTTCGGCGAGCTCGGTGAACGCCGCGGCGACCCGCAGTGCGGGACGGGCCGTCTTACCTGGAGCCTCGTCCTCATCGATGTCCGGGTCTGCCACACCCGCCCTGACCTGCAAGATCAGGTTGGAAAAGGCTCTATCTCTGACCCGTCCAGCGCAGATTCTGTCGCAACTGCCGGGCGGCATCGCCTGGAGCCTCGCGCTGACGGGGTAAGCCGCCTAGGCTGCCGAAATGGCGGTCAAGCGGATCAAGCCGAACATCCGCTCCGAGGACTTCGACGGGAGCCGTCGGTTCTACACCGACCTGATCGGGCTGGACGGCGGTGACGGGCTCGACTGGATCCTGTTCTTCGGTGGGGAGACCCGCGAGGTCCAGCTCTCGGTCATGAAGCGGGACATCCGCGCGGACGTCCACCCAGATGTGTCGATCGAGGTGGACGACGTCGACGACGTGCACGCGCGGTGCGTCGCCGCGGGTGCCGAGATCGTCTACCCGCTCACCGACGAGCCCTGGGGGCTACGCCGGTTCTTCGTCCGCGACCCCAACGGCGCCGTCATCAACGTCACCCAGCACAGGGTGTAGCAGCCGAGCGGGCGGGCGGTGGTCAGGCGCGCTCGGTGGCGAGGCGCGCGCTGAAGCCGAGCAGGGCCACCCCGGTCAGCCCGTCCAGCCAGCGTCGGACCCGGCGGCGGGACAGCAGCTCGCGGGCGCGGTTCATCGTCGCGACCAGCACCAGCAGGTAGGCCAGCCCCAGCACCGCGTGGCTGAGCGCGAACAGCAGCAGCACCGCCAGGGGCGCGGAGCCGCCGACGAACTGCGGCAGCACGGCCAGGTAGAAGGCCAGCACCTTCGGGTTGGTGATGTTGGAGAGGAAGCCCTGCCGGAAGCCGGTGAACGCCTCGCCGGACGGGGTGGGGCCGTCGTCGGCCAGCGGGGCGTACCGGCCCTGCCAGGCCGAGCGCCAGGCCTGCACGCCCAGGTACGCCAGGTAGGCGACGCCGGCCCAGCGGATCGTCTCGAACAGCGGCTGGGAGCGGACGATCAGCGCGCCCAGCCCGGCCGCGGCGGCGACGCCCTGCACGGCGTTCGAGCCGGTCACCCCGACCGCGCTCCACCTGCCGCGCCGTCGGCCGGCGGCCAGGGTGTTCCGGGTGACCACCGCGAAGTCCGGGCCGGGGATGAGGATGAGCACCGTGGCGAAGACCAGGAAGGATCCGTAGCTGCTCCACGACATGCTTCCGACCATACGACGGCGCCGACGTCCGCTAGTGTTTTCTTGACGGTACTACGCAATCCGCACTAGTGTCGAAAGCGTGGATACCACGCAGCTCCTCAAGGGCGTGCTCGACCTCGCCGTCCTCGCCGTGCTCCGAGAGGAGGACGGCTACGGCTACGACATCCTGCGCCGGTTGCGCGAGGCCGGCCTGGAGGAGGTCGGCGACGCCTCGGTCTACGGCACCCTGCGCCGGCTCTTCGCCGCCGGCCTGCTCACCACCTACGTCGTCCCGAGCGAATCCGGCCCGCACCGCAAGTACTACGCCCTCAACGCCGCCGGCCGGGACCAGCTCGCCCGCTCCGGCAAGACCTGGCGCTCGTTCGCCACGACCATGGACGCACTGCTCGACGATCGGGGGATGGCGGCATGACCGTCACTGGGCAGGACATCGCGGACTACGTCCACCGGGTGCGGGCCGCACTGGCCGACCTGCCGTCCGCCGTCCGCGACGAGTTGACCGAGGACCTGCCGGAGCACCTGACCGAGGTCGCCGCCGAGGCGGACGGCACGCTGGTCGAGCGGCTCGGCGAGCCCGAGGCGTACGTTGCCGGCACCTAGAGCCTGGACGACTCCTGGGAAAGCCAATCTCGATGCTGTGCCTTTAGCGCGTCGCGTTGCTTTCGGCTCGGCAGAATGACATCGGCTCCACCGTCGTAGGGGTGATACAGCCATCGAAGATCAGTCGGCGCGAGGATCACGTTTGCCAACTCGTCGTCGGCTACAGCCCGCAACAGGACATCAATCGCGCCGGGCTGCCAAGCGATCGTCTCGGCGTAGAGCTGTGTATAGGCGCGGTACTCAGGCTCTTCCTCGGGGTCTTCCAGCAGGGTCTGCCAGTGCCATGCCGACGGCGCCACTTCTGAACGCCTCGGCCACATCTGCGGGGTGGTTGGCGGGCCCTCTGTCCACTCGCTGGTGACAACAAGAAGGACGGCACCCGGATCGAGCTCTGACAGCACCGTGTAGTGCCGGTCGAGCACGATCCCGTACTCGCTCTCGTTGTCTGCGTACCGCTTCGATCCCGGCAGGCTGTGGAACCTGACCCACCGATCCGGGTACTGACCGCGAAGCCAGTGGGCGAACGGCGGGCACTCGGACCAACGCTGCTCCCACAGCTCGGTCAAGGCCGGCGGGTTCAGCTCTTGGCTCGGTGTCACCGCGTTGTTGTACCTCATGCCCAGCGAGGGTCGCTCCCCGGGACCAGGCAGGGACCACACGTCCCGCACGAGCGCAGACGACAAGAGGCGGGCCGCACTCCTTCCGCAGACGCCTACCGTGCGTGAGGTGCGTGGACGTATGGCGAGTCGTCCTGGGGGACGAGCGGTCCTCTCGGCGGCGAGCAGGTCACTTTCAAGATCATGCCGTCTGCAGGCCGTCTGAGGTGAACCAACGGCGACCAACGATGACGACCGACGACAGGCCCGAGCGCAGGTCACGAGGCGTTCGGTCCGGTTGAAGTTGGTATGCCGAGGGCCTTCCACATTGCAACGCCAAGTGGCATCAGGATCGAGGCCAACGCCAGGCGGGGACACCGAACAACGCCCGATCTTGGCTGAGGTGCTCCGAATGGAACCCTCCAACGTCGATCCAGGCGTCCCGCTTAAGGGCCTATGCTGCTGCCTCACGCTGTTCGTCGGCGGCCCACTTCTCATCCTGCTAAGCCGTGTTGGCCAGAAGAAGAGCCGTCCGTCTAGCCGCCCGGGTCAGGACGCGACGCGAGCCGACAACCGCCGACGTGCGGACGGGTGACCAACTGAGTGACGATCGCGGCGGACGTCCACGGACGAGTACGCATGGGACTGTACAAATAACGGCTGATCGACCGATCAAGGGAGAGACGCCAGATGACGACCGAGACCATCGTGGGACAGCAGACGGCCGCCGGGTCGGCGGGCGCGGTCACGGACGAGCAGTTGATCGCGATGCTGGTCGATCGGGCTCGTGGGGACGGGCTGCAACTGACCGGTGAGGGCGGGCTGTTGCAGCAGCTGACCAAGCGGGTCCTGGAATCCGCGCTGGACGGCGAGATCACCGATCACGTCGGCTACGACAAGCACGACCCGGCGGGTAAGGGCAGCGGAAACTCCCGTAACGGCAGCCGGACCAAGACGGTGCTCACCGATGTCGGCCCGGTCGAGGTGCGGGTGCCGCGGGACGCGGCGGGCACGTTCGAGCCGCAAATCGTGCGGAAGCGTCAGCGGCGACTGTCCGGGGTGGATGACCTGGTGCTGTCACTGTCGGCCAAGGGGCTGACGCACGGTGAGATCGCCGCGCATCTGGTGGAGGTGTACGGCACTGAGGTGTCGAAGCAGACCATCTCCACCATCACCGACAAGGTGATGGACGGGATGGCCGAGTGGCAGAACCGGCCGCTGGACCGCGTCTATCCAGTCGTGTTCATCGATGCGATTAATGTGAAGATCAGGGATGGGCAGGTCGCGAACCGGCCGATCTACGTGGCCTTGGCAGTCACCGTCGACGGGCACCGGGACATCCTCGGGATCTGGGCCGGCGACGGCGGCGAGGGCGCGAAGCACTGGCTGCACGTGCTCACCGAGCTGAAGAACCGCGGCGTCCAGGACGTCTTGATGCTCGTCTGCGACGGGCTCAAGGGCCTGCCGGACGCCGTCGCGACCGTCTGGCCGCGCACGATCGTTCAAACCTGTGTAGTTCACCTGCTGCGCAACTCGTTTCGATACGCGGCCCGCCAGGACTGGGACAAGATCGCCAAAGCGCTCAAGCCTGTCTACACCGCGGCGACCGAGGACGCCGCGACCGAACGGTTCCTCGAGTTCGCCGAGACCTGGGGCAGAAAGTACCCGGCGATCGTCAAGCTGTGGGAGAACGCCTGGGCCGAGTTCGTGCCCTTCCTCGCCTTCGACGTCGAGATCCGCAAGGTCATCTGCTCCACGAACGCGATCGAGAGCGTCAACGCCCGCATCCGCAAGGCCGTCCGCGCCCGCGGCCACTTCCCGAACGAGGCCGCCGCACTCAAGTGCGTGTACATGGCGCTGATGAGCCTCGACCCGACCGGCGCCGGCCGCCGGCGGTGGACCATGCGCTGGAAGGCACCGTTGAACGCGTTCCAGATCGCCTTCGAGGGCCGGCTCACCCCGGCCAACGACTGACTACCTCAACAAACCAAGATCAGCCGTTAACTTGACACTCCCGTACGCATAGCAGAGGACCGTCGTAGCAGCTCAGCCCGCGTAGAGCAGCAGGTGACAGAGGCGTGTTGGTTGCCTGGAGGTCATCAAGGAGTTCCTGACGTTTGTCGCAACGGGAGGTGGCAGGGCTCGATGATCTACTACGACTGCTCGGATGACTCCTCGCTGTTCGCGCAGGTATGTCTGGATCCGCGGGATGCCGCACGGGTGGCGCGAACGTCGCGGGCGTGGCTGCAGCAGGGTTGGGATGGGCTGTTCGGTGAGGTGTCGCGGGCGGTGGCGGCGAAGGATCCGGACGCGGCGGCTTCGCTGATCGTGTGCAGCACGGAGCGGGATCCGATACGTGCTGTTCGTCGTTCAGGTAAGCGGTGGGCGGCTGCGCTGGAGCGCATTGACGAGAACCCGGTGGTGGTTGCCGCCTCGGTCCATACGGCGGAGAAGAGACTGTCGTACGCCGCGATCCGGCTGGAGGTGACCCGGGTGCTGGACAACAACCCGTGGGTGCGGCTGGTCATTCGGGCGATGCTGGGGGCGGCCTTTGACCCGGCCGTGGAGTACGACCGGTGGGTGGACTTCCTGACCGAAGTCCTGGCCGACGCCGACCCGGCATATGGGGAGATCAACAAGGACGTGGGTGACGAGGGCAGCACTGAGCTGGACAAGTCGCTTCGCCGTGATTCCGATGTCTCCCTGAAGCAGAGTCGGCAGGTGCTGCGGGGGTATTCGTGGGTGACGGTGGTGCCGGGGGAACTCGTCGAGCGCCTCGGTGGCGCCGATGCGATTGAATCGGCCGGTGCGGTGGCCGAGGTTCGCCGGCTGGCCGCTGGTGGTGTGCTGTTGCGGGCGACGCGAACGCCTGAGGAGTACGACGACCTAGCGATGCAGCGCCTGTTCCGGATGCTCGCCCCAGTTCTGCCGCCCGGCCAACCCCGTGACTTGCCTGGCTGGCCGACGAAACATCAAGTCGTGTACGAGGACGCCGCAATGCACTGAGCCAGGCCGCGGCGTCTTGGTGGGTGAGCCGCGAAAGATCCGGACTATTCGCGGAATGATCATGGACAGCGCAAGCTATCCAACGAGCGTTTGCGCAGGGAGCCACGGCCTTTGTCGGTGAGGCCCTAACTCCTTCCTAAACCGTGTGCGGCAGTGGAGGCAGCGGCACGGTCCCACCGACTGCACCCGCTACCTGGCGCTTGCGGCCCATCGGGTTGAGGGCTGATCAGACGGACAAGCAGGTGCCATCGGGCAGCGTTCCAGCTACGCCGGCCGCCTCGCGCGAAGGAAGCACGTAGCCGAGCACGCAGGCACCTTCAACCCGCGCAGCGAACACGAGCCCCTTGCCCTCGGTGATGTCGTTGGACCGCGCGGGCCGTACGACGTGGTCGACCAGACCCACGCGGTTCAGCGCAGTCCGCAGCTCGCCGGCGTCGATGTTGTCGCGCCTACATGGCCCGGGACCGCCGGCCGCAGTCGTCATGCAGACCGACGGCTGTCGATCCTTCACGGCCGACAACTCCGTTCGGAGTTCAACGGCGGCGAGTCGGGCGGCCTCCCGCGCCGCGTGGCTCGGCGTGCTCCGGCCAGCGGCGACGGCGAGGTCCCAGCATGGATCGGGCACCGCTCCGGTCGGTTGCGGAGGTTGGAAACAGGTGATGAACCGGGGGGCGGCGGCCGATTCTGCCGCGGTGCTGCCACCATCACTGCTCCGGTTCAGGATCGGCACGGCGAGCGAGACGGTGGCAGAGAGGACGAAGGCAGCACCGAGCGCTGCCGCTATGACGGCCGGTCTCGGCGAGCGCCAGTTCACCTGTCAGACAGTACGCGGAATGGCTTGGCTCCCTGGTGCGACGTTGTCCAGCTGGCCGCCCACCGGCTCGATGCGATCGTCGCCGCGGACCTCGACAAGATCACCAGGCACAACGCGGGCACAACCGACGCCGACAAGGACTGTCAACCGCTGTAAGGCAGCGGAAGAACTCCCGAGGCCAGGCGGCCGATCCGCCCGATCTGAGATGGTCCACAGACCGCCAGGAGGGGTTCAGGGTTCAAGTCCCCGTCTAAATCGAACTCCTAACAGCTTGGTCGCCGATTGAGACGCACCGTTGGGCCTGACATACTCAACGCCTGTGCTCCTTCTGGATCTTCCATAGCAGAAAGAACGGCGAATCCAGCAGAGCATCACTGGACAACTTGCGCTGGAACCGATTTATTAATACCGCATTCGTCAGCGCCGACACGGTGGGGGCGACGGACAAGACAAGGCTTTGAAAGTTGCCCGTTGAGGTAACCACTTCGGCCGTCACAGCGGCGGCGAGTGGAAGAAATGCGACCGTAGCGCCAAGGTTGCGCAACCTCCGGTGGTTGGCGATTTCACGCGCGTAACGGCGCTCGATTGTGCGCAGGCTCGGGCGGATGACGTCTCCCTCGATCTGCCGGGAGATGCGGCCAAAGTCGACCGCATCGCCATGTGAGATCTGTTCGACCAGTGCCTTGTGGTAGGCACGCTGGAAATCAGATAACAGGTCCTCGTTCTCGCTACGTAGCTTAACGACGTCATCTAGGCTCGCTTGGGCAATCCAAGGCACGTATGTCGTCGCGAGGTCGAGAACCTGGCGGTTGGACCGGAGTAGCGACGCCAGCCTGGCAACCTCCTCGTTGTCTCCCACGGCCAGCGCCCGCATGTCTGGGAGTTCGTCTGCCGTTACGTGAGTCTTTGTCTGAGCGAATTGGCTGGTGTACCCGATGCTTGAGCCAAGCAATCGAACTGCGCCGGAATCGATCAGCCCCCGGTAGTCGAACAAGTGTCGGATGAATTCCGCGCTAACTTCTACACCCCATCCCTCATATTGTTTAGCATCATCCGGGGTAACGTCTTCGTAACTTGTGATGTGTATTTTTTCCGGAAAGATAAACGTCGAACGCGCGGCGAGGAACAGCGACTTACGTAGATGCTCATCATCGATCACTGGTGCTTTGAGTACGGTGAATTGGGAAATGCCGGGCGAGTAGTCTCGGATGGCATCTCCGGCTCGGTAAATGTGCCACCTAAGGTCACCGAGGAGGCTCGCAAGTGGACCTGGCTGATGTGCGAAGTCCCACATTTCCCGTATGAAGCTTTCGCTGCCCGCGTATTCGCTGAGCATCCGGTCCAGAGCGCTGCGGGAAATGACTCCGTGTCTGTCAAAGTCCTCTGTTAGCGGCACCCGTTCACCTCGATTGATCGCTTCGGGCGTTGCCCGAGGTTAGGACCATGCAGCCTCGAAGGTAGACGACGGACTCCAACTAACGCCCCGAGCTGAACTGATCGGCGAAGAGGCCAGGAGTCCCACCTCCGAGTAAGCCGCCTGGGCCACAGCGTCGGGCGGCCGGGGCTTTGGTTACTGACGGCAGCATGACGACAACGGGAGCAGCCGCGGACAGCCGGGCTCGGCATCGAGCGATCAGCGACCGCTCGTCGGAGTGCCTGCGACCGCTGCCGCCTGGATCTGAAAATCGGACGGTCCGGCTCGACACTAAGTAGGCAGCCCCCCGACAGCCCGCGACGAGGTGAGCTGAACAGCCATGACGTGTTGGCCAACCACCCTCAGGCAGGGGCTGACTGGTGCGCCCTGATCGCTGGGTATCACCGCGGCGACCGGCACGCCCAGGTCGTGACCTACCGGCCCACGCCCGACCAGCCCGCGTATCGCCCGCAGGCAGAGGACCCCAGGGCCTGCCCACGAAGTAGGCCGGCCATAAAGCTGTCGACAGCAACGCTGGAAGCAACCGCACCGGACGGCGGCGCGCGCGCCTAACCGCACCGCTAGGCGGAGTCAGCAGCGGGTCAGCAAACAGGCTGCTGTACGACGGTAACGGACGGGAAAGAGCGACTGGGTGGCCGCGCCTGAGCAGGTAGGACGATGCCTGCTGACAACGAATGACAACCGCCACCCAGGCTCCCCCCGGCGGGGGTCGTAGCCCTGCGGCCCTCGGCTACCGCACGTGGACCTGGTCGCCGTGCCTCCGGTAGGGCGCTCCACCTGGTCACCCTGGCCCTGGCCCGCTCCACCGAGGTGTGGGTCGGCGGCAGACAGGGATGGCAAGACGCCAGGCCACCGTGGTTGCCTAAAGATCATCGGGCACTGTCGGCGAGAAGCCCCTGTCAGGCCCACCATTTCGGATACCACTTCAGAACCTCTTCCGCAGGCTTCGGCGGCTTGGATTCCCTTTCCCGCCAAGCGGTGATGACAGTCGGACCATGAAACACGAGCAGACCGGCGGCGAGGAGTAGCGACGCGACCTTATCGGGCCAGCCCAACCACAACCCGACACCCGAGGCGAGCCAGAGCAGGAACCCGGCGAGCTGCGTCATCCGGAGACGCGGACGCTTCATGCAGTGAGTCTAGGTTTGATTGACAAGCACGCCGAGTCCCCGAAGCCCGCAACGGCGTACGAATGGCAGCGGAAGCGGGGGGAACGGGCGAAATTGCCTGGTCATCAGGACGGCCGTCTGATGATCGGGGATGTGGGAGAAGGTCGACGTGCCGTGCGTTGGAGGTCCGGTCGACGGCCGGTCCTTGCTGGTGCCCGTCGACGAGGACGGCGTCCCGCCCAACGTGACCGACCAGAACTGGCTGTGGGTGGGATTCGGTGGCGAGTTACTCGATGCCGACATGGCCGGCGTCTACGAGTTGGAGCCGGTGGCCGGCACCGGCCCGCCGTGGATTTACGTCTGGGCGCCCGGCCGGTAGTGGACACAGGACGGGACGTGGACTCGCGGCCAGCAAGATCATCGGGCACGTGGCGGGCACTACTGACGCCGACAAGGGCTGTGAACGCCTGTAAGGCCATGACAAACGTCGCCCAGGTCAGCATGCCGATCCGCCCGATCTGGGATGATCGACGCCCGACGAGAGGGGTTCAGGGTTCGAGCCTTCGGTAGTTCAGTGAGGCGCGGCCGAGCAGCGCTGGCCCATGCAAGTCGTCGAGGTGGCATGGGTCAGCACGCCGGCGCTACCGGCCACTCGGCTGGGATCACCACAGAAGCTGATCGAGCCAAAGCTGGCTCACCTGGAGTTCGGCAGCGGCCGCCTGGGCGACGGTAAGCACAGCGTGGGGGTCCTTGGGGCATGGGAACCCCTGCCCGCGAAGGGATGCGCGTACTCGTCCATCCGGCTTTACGCCGTCTCCGCCTGAACGCATCTGGAGGTAGCAGAACAGGGCAAGGCCGATGCCCTTCACCCCTCCGACCCGTTCCTCACACCGGAAGGCATGTGCTAGGCCCGCCGCTCGTTTGGCCCACTCCCTACATGCCTCGTCTTCGTCATCAATGCCCTCATCTCGTGCGAACGCCAGGAGACCTTCTGCAACCCCGACCATCGTTGCTTGCTCCCCGGCCATTAGGCCGAGCTGGGCGCGATCCGGAGGCGAAGCAACGAGATCGCGAAGAGTGAAACCGTTCTCGGTGAACGGCCTGACGGCGGGCAGCACGCGCGTCTCGTAACCCCTTTGGCGAGACATCACCACGTCGAGGACCATGGCGCCCCTTGCTCTCTCGTAGATGAGGCCATAGCCGTCAGCACGAGCAGAGGCAGCGTCGCCACGGGAATCCGCCAGGACACGAAGGTTTGCGATTAGACGCGGCCAGCGGGTATGGCATCGGAGGGCTGAGACAGGCTCGGGGGAACTGCCGGACGGAGGGTGACGGCGCATGCCTGCATCCTTGCGCATCACGTCACGCGCCCTCAGCAACCATGAAGCCGGTACGCCGCAGCCTGACATCAGCCGTTGACATCAGCGCTGGCGGCTGACGCCGGACGAACGCAAACGCACGTCGCCTCTGACCCGAACGCGGTGGACGTCAGCGGACGTTGCCAGTCTTGCCGAAACCGCCTTGTAAGCGAGGCGTCAGGGTCCCGCCGAGCAGCCAAGCGAGCAGCCAAACCGGCGAGCATGAGCGGACGATCGCGAACCGCGACACCGTGTCGGGCACGAGGACCCGGCGGTGGACCAGGGCCAGGCCACCGACTCGTAATGCGTAGGTCAGCGTCGAGGCGAGGGCGGCGCAGCACCGTACGGAGCGGCACCGCCCTTACCCGTGGTTGCTAGAAGGCGCGGACGACGGTGATGGTGACGTTGGAGCAGGAGTTCGCCCAGCTGGTCAGGGCGTTCTTCTCGGCGGTGTCGACGGT
>NZ_JAEVHJ010000077.1:0-24049 GCF_016802855.1 Micromonospora sp. ATA51
CTGCTGCCCGGCGACCGCGGCCGTCATGCCCGCCCTCCGCCGTGGATCGTGCCGTGCCGGCTCATGCGGCACGCACCCTCGGGTCGATGACCCGGTAGAGCAGGTCGGTGAGGAGGTTGACCACGACGAACGTGGTCGCGATCACCAGCACGGTGCTCTGCACCACGGCGTACTCCTTCTGTTGGATGCCCGCGAGGACCTGCCGCCCGAGGCCCGGCACCGAGAAGATCTGCTCGACCACCACGGCGCCGCCGAGCAGGTAGCCGAACTGGATGCCGGTCATGGTGACGATCGGGTTCAGCGCGTTGTGCAGCACGTGCCGCACCCGCAGCCGCCACGGCGCGACGCCCTTGCCCCGGGCGGTGCGGACGAAGTCCTGGGTCTGCACCTCCAGCAGCGCCGACCGCGCGGTACGCATGATCGGGGCCGCGAGGCCGAAGCCGAGGATCAGCGCCGGAAAGAGCATCTGCTGGAGGTTCAGCAGCGGATCCTGAGAGAAGTGGGCGAAGCCCTGGGCGTTGGGGTTGTAGTGCGCGTACCGGGAGATCACGGTGAGCAGCGCGGCGCCGAGGAGGAAGTTCGGCACGGACAGGGCGGTCAGGCCGACGAGCTGGCCGAACCCGTCGCGGACGCCGTTGGGGCGGGACGCCGACAGCATGGCCAGCGGCACCCCGATCAGCAGACCGACGATGGTGGCCAGGACCGCCAACTCCATCGTGACCGGCAGGGCGTTGGCGGTCATCTCGCCGACGGTGGCGCCGGCTCGGCGGGAGAAGCCGAGGTTGCCGGTGAGCACGTTGCCCAGCCAGGAGAAGAACTGCAGGACCAGCGGCTTGTCCAGGCCGTAGTAGGCGCGCAGGGACTCCTGCTGCTCGGCGCTGAGCCCGGCGGCCTCGGTGCCGAGGGTGGCCGTGATCTCGTCGCCGGGAATCGCCCGCAGGGTGGTGAAGACCAGCACCGCGACCCCGAAGAGGGTGAGCACCGTCTCCACGAGCCGGCGGAGCAGCGGGTGACGTGCGATGGACCGCACCGGCACCTCCTTGAGTGAGGGTCCTGCCGGGCGGTGCGCGCACCGCCCGGCAGGTCGTGCGGTCACTGCAGCGAGGTCTCGCGCAGGTTCTGCAGAGAGCCGTTCGCCATCGGGGTGAAGCCGGCGACGCCCTGGGTGGTGGCGGTGTAGCCGTAGCTCGAGAAGAGCCACACCCAGGCCGCGTTGTCCTCCAGGTGCCGGGAGACCTTGGTGTAGATCTCCTTGCGCTTGGCCGGGTCGGTGGTCGCCTTGCCCTCGGCGAAGAGCTTGTCCAGCTCGGGCGAGGAGTAGCCGGCGACCTTGTTGAGGTTGCCGGTGCTGGTGAAGTAGCGCCCGTACATGCCGTCGGGGTCCGGGCGGCCGCCGTTGAGCGCCACGGCCGCGGTGAAGTCGGCGGCGACCCACTTGTCCACGTACGCCCCGGACTCCAGCGTCTGCAGGTCGAGCGTGATGCCGGCCTCCTTGAGCTGGGCCTGGAGGTTCTGGGCCTCGTTCACGGAGGTGGCGTACTCGCCCTGCGAGACGATCGCCGGGATGGTGACGCCGTTGGCGAGGCCCGCGCCGGCCAGCAGTTGCTTGGCCTTGGCCACGTCGCGGGTCGGGCAGGGGCGGGCGTTCGGGTCGGACTTGTACGCCGGGGAGGTGATCGGCCCGGTCACCTCGCCCGCGCCGAGGGCGGCGGTGTCCAGCACCTGCTTGCGGTCGATCGCGCAGGAGATGGCGAGCCGCACGTCGAGCTTGTCCAGTGGCGCCTTGCGGGCGTTGAGTTGCAGCACGTGGTACGACAGGCTCGGCGTCTTGGCCACCTTGAGCCCGCTGCCCTCGGCCGACTTCGCGACCAGCGGGTCGTCGAGCGTGGCGAACTGGACGTTGCCCGACTGCAGGGCCGCGACGACCGACGTCTGGTCCGGGATGATCCGGAACTCGAGGCCGCCCACCTTCGGCTTGCCACCCCAGTAGTCGCCGTTGGCGGTCAGCTTCACCGACTGGCCGGCGGTGCGGCTGCCGAACGTGAAGGCGCCGGTGCCGTTGGGCTTCTGGCCGATCGCCTCCGAGGTGTCGTCCTTGGACAGCATCGCCAGGTTGGTGGTGGCGAATCCGGCGAGCAGGCCCGCGTCCGGCGCCGCCAGGTGCAGCACGACGGTCTGCGGGTCGGGCGCGTCGACCGACTGGATCGACTTGACGGTGGCCGCGGCCACCGCCGCGGTTTCGGGCTTCTGGATGCGCTCGATCGACGACTTGACGTCGGCGGAGCTGAACGGCTTGCCGTCGTGGAACTTCACGCCCTGACGCAGGGTCAGGGTCAGCGTCTTGTTGCCGTCGGCGTACTGCCACTTCTCGGCCAGGCCGGGCTTGACGTTGAGGTTGCCGTCGAGTTCGGTGAGCGTGCCGTACACCTGCTCGAGCAGGTGCACCGCCTGGAACTGGGTGGCCTTCCACGGGTCGAGCGTGTTGGGGTCGGCGGTGTATCCGACGACCAGCGTGCCGCCGCCGGTCGACCCTTCCTTGCCGGGTGTGCCGCTGGAGCAGCCCGTCGCGACGAGGGCGGCGGCCGCGACGGCCAGCACACACCTGGTCGCTGGTGCGCTCAGCGCGCTGGGGAGCTTCACGTTCCTTCCCTCCGGTATGCCCACGGCCGCATCGCCGCGAGTGCCGCGGGCGCCGCATTCTCTGGCCGTACGCCCGGCGACCGAGTATCAAGGGGTGACGGAACGGTGTCAATAGTTTCCGGCATGCGGGCGCTAGCTGAAGAAAGTTGCCGTCTGCGCTATGGTGCTGTCCGTGTCCAGACTGAAAGCAACGCTGGTCAGGGGCTTGGAAGGCGGACACCGCCCGCTCTACAGCGCGGCCGTCGCGCTGATCCAGCGGGACGGCCACCCCACCGACCTGGTTACTGTCGGTCACCTGTCCCGGTATGCGGACGCGGACGGCGCCCTGGTCGCGGCGGAGAGCCGCCAGCCCGCCCTGGCGTCCACGATCTTCGACCTCGCCTCGGTGACGAAACTGTTCACCACGGCCGTCCTGCTCACCCTCGTCGACGAGGGCAGGACGAGCCTCGACGAGCCCATCGCCGGGTGGCTGCCCACCTTCGGCGACGGCGAGCGACGGCGGATCACCCTGCGCCACCTGCTCACCCACACCTCCGGGCTGCCGGCCTTGCTGCAACTGTGGACCGACTGGCCGGACCAGGCGTCCCGGGTCCGGGCGGTGCTGCGCACCCCGCTGGTCAACCGACCCGGCGAGAGCTTCGAATACTCCTGCGTGGGATTCCTGGTCGCCGGGCTCCTGGCCGAGCGGATCACCGGCCGGCGGCTGCCGACCTGGTGCAGGAGCGGGTCTGCCGGCCCCTGGGGCTGACCGACACCGGCTTCCTGCCCGGACCCGCACGCGCGGCCCGGGCCGCAGCCAC
Organism: Micromonospora sp. ATA51; assembly: GCF_016802855.1. Classification (NCBI taxonomy): domain Bacteria; kingdom Bacillati; phylum Actinomycetota; class Actinomycetes; order Micromonosporales; family Micromonosporaceae; genus Micromonospora; species Micromonospora sp. ATA51. The sequence goes on from NZ_JAEVHJ010000077.1 coordinate 3,441, forward strand.
CGAACACCAGCCCCACCTCGGCCGTGGCATGCTGCGCGGCAGCGTCCACGACGAGAACTCGTGGTCCCTCGGCGGAACCGCGGGCAACGCCGGGTTGTTCGGCACCGCCGCCGACGTCGCCCGCTTCGGGCAGATGCTGCGGCAGGGCGGGGCCGTCGACGGGGTCCGCGTCCTCCGCCCGGACACCGTGGCGGAGATGACCCGCGACCACCTGCCGCCGGCCGTCGACCCGGGCTTCCGCCACGGTCTCGGCGTGCGCATCGGCGACCCGCACTGGATGGGCACGCGTTCGGCGGCCGGGGCGTTCGGCCACACCGGTTTCACCGGCACCGCTCTGCTCGTCGACCCCCGCCGGGACCTCGTGGCGGTCCTGCTCACCAACCGCGTACACCCCCGCCGCGAATGGTCCGACATCGCGGAGATCCGACGGGCCGTCGCCGAGCTCGCCGTGGGCACCTGACCGGCGCCTCGGTCTGGCCACTCCTTTCCGGAGAAGTGCGTCCTGGCATCTCCTCACCCTGGCTCAGCGGCACGGCGTTCACCTATAGGGTCTGGCCGTATGCGGACGAAGCAGGAGCTGGGCGAGGCCATCCGGCGGGAACGACGCGCGGCGCTCGTCGTCAACACCCACTCCCGCCGGGGTCGCCGGCTCTACCAGGGCGCCCGGTCGCGCCTGGCGGCGGCCGGTTTCACCCTGCTCGGCACGTACCCGGTGGACCGGCCCGACGAGCTCGAGCAGCACCTGGCCGCGGCCGCCGACCTCGGGCCGGACCTCCTGGTCGCCGGCGGTGGCGACGGCACGATCGGCACGGCCGCGCGGCTGCTCGCCCACCGCGACATCGCGCTCGGCCTGCTGCCGCTGGGCACCACCAACAACTTCGCCCGGACGGTGGGCATCCCGCTCGACCTGGACGCCGCGGTCGCGGTCCTGACCGACGGCAAGGTGATCGACGTCGACCTCGGGCTGGTCGGCGACATGCGGTTCACCAACCACGTCGGCATCGGCCTGTCCGCCGACGTGATGCTCACCGCGCCGCCGCGGCTCAAGCGGGCCACCGGCCGGCTCGCGTACCCGATCACGGCCCTGGCGCTGCTGGCCCGGCACCGGCCGCTGCGCGCCACCGTGCGGGCCGAGGGGCGCGAGCACGAGTTCGTCACCCACCAGCTGTACGTGGCCAACGGCGGCTTCCACGCCGGCCGGCCGATCACCGCCGACGCGAACGCCGACGACCGGCTCCTGGTCGCGTACCCGGTGGGCGGTCCGACCCGCCGCGAGCTGCTGCGCGACACCGCCCGCAACGCGGCGACCGGGCATCGCCGCACGCTCGGCGACGACCCCTTCCTCGCGGTCCGTCAACTCTGGCTGGAGACCGACCCGCCGGCGCGCGTCGAGGTCGACGGCGAGCCGTACGGCGAGACCCCGATCCGGATCGGCCTGGACCCCAACGCGCTGCGCGTCATGGCCGCCGCCGACAGCCCGGACCGCTAGGCGCGGGCTCGGGGCCGCGCGCCAACCGCTGTTCGCTCTGCTGTGGCCGGTGGACGTGACGAGGTGAGGGGGCGCTGGGGATGAGGGCTGGGCGGTCGCTGGGGCGGCAGTTCGGGTGGTTGTGGGCCTCGTACGCGGTCAGCGCGTTCGGTACCCGGCTCGCGTTCGGCGCGTTCCCCCTGATCGCGATCCTGGTGCTGCACTCCGGGCCCACCGAGGTGGCGGTGCTGGCGGCCGCGGGGCTCGCGGTGGGGGCGGCGGTGGCGGTGCCGCTGGGCCCGTGGATGGAGTTCCGGCGCAAGCGACCGGTGATGGTCGCGATGGACCTGACCCGGTTCGCGGCACTGATGAGCGTCCCCGTCGCGTTCGCGCTCGGCTGGCTCAGCTTCGTCCAGCTCCTGGTCGTGTCGGTCGTCGTCGCCGCGGCCGACATCACCTTCACGGCGGCCGGCGGCGCCTACCTGAAGGCGCTCGTACCGCCGCGGGATCTGCTCGTCGCGAACGGGCGGTTCGAGGCCACCAACTGGACCGCGACCGTGCTCGGACCGCCGCTCGGCGGGGCCGCGATCGGGCTGTTCGGCCCGGTGATGACGGTGGTGGCCGACGCGGTCAGCTACCTGCTCTCCGCGGTGGGGATCCGGGCGATCGGCTGCCGGGAACCGCGCACCGTGCGAACCGAGGCACCGCCGCGGCTGCGCGCCGGCGACCTGCTCGACGGGTGGCGGCACATCCTCACCCACCCGGTGCTGCGCCCGCTGTTCTTCAACACGATCCTGGTCAGCAGCCTGATCATGGCGACCTCGCCACTGCTCGCCGTCCTCATGCTCGGCCACCTCGGGTTCGCCCCCTGGCAGTACGGCCTGGCCTTCGCGGCGCCCTGCCTCGGCGGTCTGGTCGGCGCCCGACTGGCCCACCGACTGGTCGCGCGGTTCGGGCGGCACAGGGTCATGCTCACCGCCGGGGCGCTGCGCGCCTGCTGGTCGCTCGGGTTGGCCTTCATCCGCCCGGGCGTTGCCGGTCTCGTGCTCGTCATTGCCGTCGAGCTCGGGCTGATCACCTGCATGGGCGTGTTCAACCGGGTGTTCGCCACCTACCGGCTCGACCAGACCGCGCCGGACCGGGTCGCCCGCACCCTGTCGGCGTGGTCGGTCACCAGCAAGGCCACCATCGCGGCCATGACCGCCCTGTGGGGCCTGCTGGCCGGTCTCACCAGCCCCCGGACCGCGATCGCGATCGCCGGTCTCCTCATCCTGACGACCCCGCTCCTGCTGCCCCGACACGACCATGTGCCGCGGCACGAGCGGGAACTGGCCCGGAGTCACACCTGACACAGCGCAACTCGCCGCCCCGGTCCGAAGTGGTCCGCCGGCCCCTCTGTGGACCAAACAGGCACACCGGCCGTCGTGGGCGTCAGGAGAAGTGCGTCTTCGGTCGGGCCAGCCGCTCCCCGTCGACGATCAGGTCGACCTTCTCGTTGTAGAAGGCGACCAGGCCGGCGATCGGCAGGAGCGCGCCGGTGGGGAAGTCGTACGACCAGGCCAGGTCCGGGTGGACCGTGCCGTCGGCGCGGACGGACCAGTAGCGGCCGGTCCGCCCCTTGTACGGGCAGGAGGTCGTCGTCGCCGACGGCACGAGGTGCCGGAAGTCCACGCTCGTGCGGTTGAGGTAGTACCGGGTCGGCAGCCCGGTCTCGAAGAGCAGCACGGGCGACGTCGACTCGGCCAGGACGGTCCCGTCGAGCTCCACCCGTACGGTGCGGGTGGAGCGCAGCGCGTCCGCCCGGGCGTACGGGTTGCGGGGGTGCACGAAGACCTCTTCGTCCTCCTCGAACCAGCCGTCCATCGCGGCCCAGTCGAACCGGATCGTGTCCCGCAACCCGGGCAGCGCGTCGTCTCCGTACCATCGCCCGCACGACGGACGGGAGGTGTCGCCGACCCGCAGCCCGTGCAGCCGGGCGGTGCCGCGCCGGGACTGCTCCGTGCGCTGTTCGTCGACCAGGAGAGCACGGGCCACGTCGGCGACCGGGATGTAGTACTGGGGGTAGAACGGCCACTCCCACACGTACCGCGCGCCGGTGGTGTCCAGCACCTGCTCGCCGGCGACGAACGCGCGGATCCGGCGGGGCGCCGGCTCGACGCGGTCGACCTCCGCGATCGCCTTCGGATAGCCCGGCATCTCGCCCTCCGACCGCGCTAACCGCGGGTGCGCTGCACGAACGGCGCGGTCGGGTCGGCCACCTCAGCGAACTCCGCCGGGAGCTGGGACACGACGTCGTCGTACCCCTCGGGCGCGAGGGCCTCGCGGAGGACGTCGAACACCGTGGTGACCCCGTCCTTCGCCTGCGTCACGTCGACGTCGGCGCGCCCGCTGACCCGTTGGAGGAAGACGTCGAGGCCGAACCGCTCGGCGGTCTCGCCGGAGGCGAAGGCGTACGCCCGCAGTCCCTCCGGAAGCTGGCCAGCGAGGTCACGCGCCTCGCCGCCGTCGATCCGTTCCGCCAGGGTCGTCAGCGTGGCCCGGGTGAGGGCGGTCGCCTGCTCCGGTGACGTCCCTGAGCGTTTCGCCACCAAGCCGATGAACTCGTTGTCGTCCACCTTCAGGGCCTCTCTCTCGGATGGTCAGCGGCGTCTTCCCGCGCACCGGCCGGTCAAACGAGGAAGGGCTGGCGGCCGGCGTCGACCTGCTCACTAGGGTGAGCGACGACGACAGGCGAGGCGTTGCCGGTGACGCACCACGTCGTCGTGAAGGAGTGGGCCGCATGACCGGGTCTCTCGACGGGGTGCTCGTCGCCGACTTCAGCCGGGTTCTCGCCGGGCCGTACGCCACCATGCTGCTGGCCGACCTCGGGGCCGACGTGGTGAAGGTGGAACGGCCCGGCGCGGGGGACGAGACGCGTGCCTGGGGTCCGCCCTACGACCCTGACGGCACCGCTACCTACTACCTGTCCGTCAACCGCAACAAGCGGTCGGTGACGCTCGACCTGACCGATCCGGGCGACCTGACCGCCGCTCGTCACCTGGCGCACCGGGCGGACGTGATCGTGCAGAACTTCCGCCCCGGCACGATGGAACGCCACGGCCTGGGTTACGCCGACATCGCCGTCGCCAACCCGCGTGCCGTCTACTGCTCGATCACCGGTTTCGGCTCCGGCGCGGGCGCCGACCGACCCGGGTACGACCTGCTCGTCCAGGCCGTCGGCGGCCTGATGAGTGTGACCGGAGCCCGACCGGGCGAGCCGGTCAAGGCCGGGGTCGCCCTGGTCGACGTGATCACCGGGCTGCACGCCACCGTCGGCATCCTGGCCGCCCTGCGCCACCGCGAAGCCACCGGCGCCGGCCAGCACGTCGAGGTCAACCTGCTGTCGTCGCTGCTGTCCGCGCTGGTCAACCAGGCATCCGGGTACGTCTCAGCCGGCGTGGTCCCGGGCATCCTGGGCAACGCGCACCCCAGCATCGTGCCGTACGAGCTGCTGCCCACCGCCGATCGGCCGCTCGCGGTGGCGGTCGGCACCGACGCGCAGTTCGGCGCCCTGTGCCGGACGCTGGGCATCCCCGCCGTCGCCGCGGACCCGCGCTACGCCCGCAACGCCGACCGGGTACGCCACCGCGAAGCGCTCATCGCCACGTTGTCCGAGCGGACGGCGCTGCGGTCCGCCGACGACCTGGCCGCGGCGCTCAGCCGCCGCGGCGTGCCGTGCGGGCCGGTCAACGACCTCGCCGGAGCCTTCAGCCTCGCCACGGAACTGGGGCTGGCGCCGGTCGTGGACATCGACGGGCCGGAACGGGGGCAACCGGCGCGCCAGGTCGCCAACCCGATCACGCTGTCGGGTGCGCCCCCGGCCTACCACCGGCCACCGCCCCGGCTCGGTGAGCACACCGCCGAGGTGCTGGCCTGGCTGGCCGCCGGCGGGCCAGACGCCGCAGGCACCGAGAACGGCTGAGCGCCCAACCCAACCGGCCGGGTCGGCGCGGTCAGCGGTAGACGTGCACCGGTACGCCGACCCCGATGACCGACCACAGCCGGTTCATGGCCGGGATCGGCACCCGGACGCAGCCGTGACTGGCCGGGTAGTTCGGGACGGACGTGGCGCCGTGCACCGCATAGCCGCGGTAGAAGTAGTTCGGCCGCCACAACAGGCCGAGGTCGCTCTGCCGCCAGCCGTCGATGCGGCGTTGGATGGTGTAGTTGCCGGTGGGCGTCGGGGTGCTGGACTTCCCGCTCGAGGCGTCCAGGATGCGTACCACCGACCCGCCGCGCGCCAGGTACAGCACCTGCCTGGTCAGGTTCGCCTCCAGCGAGTACCCGGAGTGCGTGTACTTCGGCTTCGGAACCACCGGGTGGCCGAGGGCTGCCCACGTGCGCGGCCCGACGATCCCGTCCCGGGTCAGGCTGTTCACCTTCTGGAAGGCGACGACCGCGTGATGCGTCGAGGGTCCGAAGATCCCGTCGGCGGAGCCCACGTCGTAGTGCAGCGCCGCGAGCCGCCGCTGAAGGTTGACCACCGCCGTGCCGCGCGAACCCTGCCGCAGGACGGGCTGAGCCGTCGTGGCGAGCGTCTGGGCGGCGAACGACGTGCTGGCCGCTGCGGCGCTGCCTGCCGCCGCCGGCGTGGCGGGAACGAGCAGGCTGGTGGCGGCCGTGAGGGCGGCCAACCCGAGCGCAGTGCGTGCGCCGGGGCGGCGTTGGTGGATGGTGTGTGGCGAGATGGGAACCATCGTCCCTCCCTTCCGAACTCCTGCACTTCACGGTAGTTCGGGCAGGCGAGGGGCCGCTGCCCTTTGGCGACCCTTGATACCGATATCGTGACGGTCGCGGCGGGGGCGCGCTTACTGTCGGCTGTGCGACGTGGTGCCCACCAGGGAAAAACCCACTCCGCGCACCGAGTCCACGGCGATGGTGGCGCTGGCGTCGCGTAGCTTCGCGCGCAGTCGTTTGACGGTGGCCCGGACGGCCGAGGCGTCGTTCAGGTAGTCCGCGCGCCAGATCCGCTCGTAGAGCTGCCGGTAGGTCCAGACCCGCAGTGGCGGGCTGGCCAGCGCGACGAGGACCTCCCGCTCCAGGCGGGTCAGTGGGAGTACCTCACCGGCCCAGCTGACCTGTTGCAGGTGTTGGTCGACTGTCAGTCTGCCCAACGCGACCGCACCTTTCGCCGGGCCGGCGGTGGCGGATGTCGCCGTGCCGTCGAAGAGCACGGCGCGGACTGCCTTCAGATCGGGAAACATCAACACGACTCCGCGGCCGCTCATCAGGCGAGCCACCTGCGCCCGCTTGTTGCGGCTGGCGGTCACGCAGAGTATGACCGGCTGTTCGTCAAAATCCCCCGCAGAACTGCTCATGCCCTGAAGGAAAGCAACTTGCAGGAGGCACCGTCAATATGAACCGTTGATCGTTCAAACCTGCGGCCCAATCTTGAACCGATATTGCCCCATTCCTGCCCGCCTTTTGACCTTGAAGGAAGATCACAGCACATCGACGATGATCGCAGGACGCCGCCTACCAGCGGTTTCCGCGTCCTGCACCCTCGGCGGGCCGAGGCACCCTTGCCCGCCGCCAGCGAGGAGGTCATCGTCCGATGCGCGAAACGCGAAAAGGAATGCTGAGGGCGGGCCCGGTGGCCGCGTTGGCTGCCCTGGTCCTGCTCCTCAGTCCCCTTCCGGCGGTTGCCGAACCCGTCGACACCGAATCCCCCGCACCCGCGGCCGCGAAAGCGGAGGTGCGCCAAGCGGTCAAGCATGACCTATCTCGAAAACTGCGCGACATCTCACCCAAAAACAATCGTGCCCAGGACTCCAAAACTGCGGCGCAACCGGCTCGCTCGCTGGATCGCCAAGCGGCGGACCGGGCAGCCAAGGCCGGAAGCGACGCCGTGCAACAGGGCGTCACCGCCAGCCAAATACCCGAGTTCACCGCCAACTTCGAAGGCGTCGGCAACGTCGACGGGGTGCTGCCGCCGGACACCAACGGCGACGTGGGCCCCAACCACTACGTGCAGATGGTGAACCTGCACTACGCCGTCTACAGCAAGACCGGCAATCTGCTGCTCGGGCCCCTGCCCGGCAACGCGCTGTTCGCAGGCTTCGGCGGACCGTGCGAGACCAGGAACGACGGCGACCCCGTCGTGCTCTACGACGAGACTGCCGACCGGTGGATGATCACCCAGTTCGCCCTGCCCGGCGGATCGGCCGGCAACCACCAGTGCATGGCCATCTCCCAGACCCCGGACCCGACCGGCGCCTACTACCGGTACGACTTCCTCTACCACCAGACCCGGATGAACGACTACCCCAAGTACGGGATCTGGCCGGACGCCTACTACATGACGACCAACGAGTTCGCGCCGTCCTTCGTCGGCGCCGGCGCGGTGGCGTTCGAGCGGGAGAAGATGCTCGCCGGGCAACCGGCCCGGATGGTCTACTTCCACCTCGGCCCGGACTTCGGCGGCCTGCTGCCCGCCGACTCCGAAGGGCTCGCCCCACCGGCCGGCGCACCGAACCCGTTCGTCATGTTCGACGACGACGCGTGGGGCATCTCGCCCACCGACCGGCTGTTGATGTGGGACTTCGCGGTCGACTGGGCCAACCCGGCGAACTCCACCTTCGGCAACAACCTCGCCCCCAGCCGCTACCTGGAGACCGCACCGTTCGACTCGAACATGTGCAACTACGCCCGCACCTGCATCCCACAGCAGGGCACCTCGGCGCGGCTGGACTCCATCGCCGACCGGCTGATGTACCGGGCCGCGTACCGCAACTTCGGCGACCACGCCTCGATCGTGCTCAACCACACCGTGGACACCGACGGCACCGACCACGCCGGCGTGCGCTGGTACGAACTGCAGAGCACCTCGCCCACCAACTGGCGGATCAACCAGCAGGGCACCTACGCCCCCGACGCCGAACACCGCTGGATGGCCAGCGGGGCGATCGACGTCACCGGCAACATCGCGTTCGGCTACTCGGCGTCGGGCACCACGTCGTACCCGTCGATCCGGATGGCCGGCCGGCTCTCCGGCGACCCGCTGGGCCAACTGGGGCAGAGCGAACGGACGCTGATCGCGGGCACCGGCGCGCAGACCCACTCGGCGGCCCGCTGGGGCGACTACAGTTCGATGTCGGTGGACCCGACCGACGGCTGCACCTTCTGGTTCACCTCCGAGTACCTGACCACCACCAGCTCCGCCACGTGGCAGACCCGGGTCGGCGCGATGAAGTTCCCGAACTGCGTCGCCGGGCCGCGAGGTGAGGTGACCGGCAAGGTCACCAAGTCCGGTGGCGCGCCGATCGCCGGCGCCGCCATCCGCGTCGGCGGCAGCGGCACCGTCACCGACGACCAGGGCAGCTACCGCCTGACCCTGCCGGCCGGGCAGCACGAGCTGACCGCGTCGGCGTTCGGCTACGCGCCGAAGACCCAGACGGTCACCGTCACCGACGGCGGCACCGTGACGGCGAACTTCACCCTCGACGCCGTGCCGATGCGCAGGGTCTCCGGCATGGTCAAGGACGGCTCCGGGCACGGCTGGCCGCTGTACGCGCGCATCGATGTCGCCGGCAAGCCGGGCGGCCCGGTCTTCACCGACCCCGCCACCGGCGCGTACACCGTCGACCTGCCCAGGGGCGAGTACGGCCTCACCGTCAAGGCGATGTACCCGGCTTACCAACAGGGCGCCGCGCAAGTCACCGTCGGCGACGGCGACCAGACAAAGGACTTCGGCCTCGCCGTCGAGAACACCTGCACCGCCGCCGGGTACCGGTTCAACTACGGCGATCCGCAGCTCACCGAGCAGTTCGACTCCGGTACCATTCCGCCGGGCTGGACCGTGACCAACCGCACCGCCAGCGGCGGGTGGGTGTTCACCGACCCGCGCAACCGGGGCAACCTCACCGGCGGCACCGGCAAGTACGCCATCGCCGACAGCGACGCGGCCGGCTCCGGCACCACGATCGACACCGACCTGGTCACCCCGGCGCTGGACCTGACCGCCGTGCCGTCGCCGGTGCTGAGGTTCAACAGCGACTACCGGGCACTCAACGGCTTCGCCAACGTCGACGTGAGCGTCGACGGCGGCACCACCTGGGTGACCGTGGCGAACTGGACCACCGCCAGCCGGCGCGGACCGGTGCTCGAGGAACTGCAGGTCCCGCAGGCCGCCGGGAAGGCCGACGTGCGGATCCGCTTCCACTACCGCGGCAGCTTCGCCTGGTGGTGGGAGGTCGACAACGTCTCCGTCGTCAACCGGGCCTGCGACCCGGTGCCGGGCGGCCTCGTCCTCGGCCAGGTGCTCGACGGCAACACCTCGACCGGCCTCAACGGCGCGACGGTGACCAGCGTGGACAAGCCCGCCGAGAAGGCCACCGCCGGGCCGACCCCCGACGACGGCAACCTCGGCGACGGCTTCTACTGGCTGTTCTCCTCCCTGACCGGGGACCACCCGTTCACGGCGGCGAGCGGCAACTACGGGTCCGCCACCGCCACCGTGAACGTCGCGGCCGACCGGGCCACCCGGGCCGACTACGCGCTCAAGGCCGGCCGGCTGACCATCACCCCACCATCGCTGACCGGCACCCAGACGCTCGGACAGAAGACGACGGTGCAGACGACGATCAGCAACACCGGCAACGCCCCGGCCAGCGTGGAACTGTCCGAACGGCGCGGCGGTTTCGAGATCCTCGGACCGCGCGGCGCGCCACTGCAGAACAACCTGGTCAAGGGCAGCGGCACCTCGATCGCCTGGCGGGGCGACAGCAAGGCCGGTGATCCGGTCGAACCGTCACCGTACGCACCGCCATGGGTCAACACCGCCAACTACCCGATCTCCGTCATGGACAACGCCGTCGCCGCGTACGACGGCAAGGTGTACTCGGTGGGCGGCGCCTCCGCCACCGCCAACCTCGCCAACAGCTACGTGTACGACCCGGCGACGAACATCTGGACGCGGATCGCCGACCTGCCCGCGGCACTCGAGAAGCCGGCGGCGGCGTTCGTCGACGGCAAGCTGTACGTGTTCGGCGGCTGGGACGCCGCCGGCAACCCGTCGGCCAAGGTCCACGTCTACGACCCCACCACCAACGCCTGGCAGACCCGGGCCACAGCCAACCCGGCACCGAGGGCAGCCCCCGGCATCGCCGTCGTCGACGGCCAGATCTACCTGGTCGGCGGGTGCGTGGACGGCACCTGCGCCAAGTCCAACGCCGTCGTCCGGTACAACCCGGGAGCCGACACCTTCACCACCGTCGCGCCGTACCCGGTCGCGGTGGCCTGGCAGGGCTGCGGCGGCATCAACGGCACGGTCTACTGCGCCGGCGGCAACGGGCCGACGACCCTGAAGAGCACCTACGGCTACAACCCGGGCAGCAACACCTGGACTCAGCTGGCCGACCTGCCGGTCGACTTCTGGGGCGTGGCCGCCGACACCGCCAACGGCCTGCTGCTGCTGTCCACCGGCGTCATCAACAACTCCACCATCGTCACCAACCAGGGCTGGGCGTACGATCCGGCGGCCAACTCCTGGTCGGCGCTGCCCAACGCCAACTTCGCCCGCTACCGGGCCGGGGCGGCCTGCGGGTTCGTGAAGGTCGGTGGATCGACCGGCGGGTTCACCCCGACGCCGGAGAGCGAACTGCTGCCCGGCTTCGACCAGTGCGCCACCGTCACCGACGTTCCGTGGCTGTCCGCGTCCCCGACCACGGCGACGCTGCAACCCGGGCAGAGCGTCACGGTGACCGTCACGCTCGACGCCGCGGCCGAGGGCGTGGCCCAGCCCGGCACCTACACCGCCCAGCTCGGGGTCAAGTCCGACACCCCGTACGCGGTGGCGCCGATCGACGTGACGATGGTGGTGCAGCCGCCCAAGGACTGGGGCAAGCTGGCCGGCACCGTCACCGGGGTCGACTGCCAGGGCAAGAGCGCTGCGCTGCGCGGTGCCACGGTCCAGGTCAACGGCAAGAAGGGATGGACGTTCACCCTCAAGGCCGACGCCAACGGCCGGTACGCCATCTGGGCACCGCAGGGTGCCAACCCGTTCCAGGTGATCGCGGCCCGGGACGGTTGGATCCCGCAGACCCAGACGGTGACGATCAAGGCGGGCAAGACGGTCACCACCGACTTCGCCCTACGCCCCGAGACCTGCTGACCGGGGTGTGAGATCACCGGGCCCGCGCCGATCGATCGGCGCGGCGGCCCATGTACAACGGCTGGCGGACCGATCACACACGTGGGCGCTCCGGGCGCTTGTCCTGCGGCCCGGCGGTCGGTGGCTACGCCACCCGGGGCGCGGGCAGGATCGGCAGGGCGGTGCGGTGGTGCGTACCCGAGATGTCGCCGGTCTGGTCGACGGCCGGCGCCGGCCGCACGGTCCTGCCCGCGACGCCGTCCCCGCCACGGGGCCGCCGCCGACCGGGGCGGACGGCGATGGTCCGGTCGGCGCCGCCGCCGCGACCGACGTCTCGATCTCGGTGAGCAGTGCCGTCAGCTTGCGCACGTCGTCGACGGGCATCCGGAAGGAGCCGCGGCACAGCATGCCGCTCCACAGGGACACCACCACCGCGCCGCGGTCCGGGTGGTAGCTGACGCGCATCGTCCGGTCGTCGCCGCGCAGGTCGGTGAACAGGTCACCGAAGCTGGGCATCGGTCGCACCTCTCCCATCCACCCAGCATGCCCCAACCCGATGCCGTGAACTAGAGGTCGGCGAAGGGCTTCACGTACGCGAACTCGCCCCGGATCGTGGGCTGCCAGGCGCCCAGGGGGCGGGCCATGAAGAACCTCGGCCCCCACGGACCCGGCGGCGTCACCCCCAACTCCACCGCCGGCCGGAACCCGAACCGCGGGTAGTACTCCGGGTGCCCGAGCAGCACCACCAGGGGTTCGCCGAGCGCGTCGGCGGCGCCCAGCACCGCGTGCATCAGCGCGGAGCCGACGCCGCGGCGCTGCCAGGCCGGCAGCACCCCGAGCGGTCCCAGCCCGAGCGCGACCGGCGCGCCGGCCACCGTGCCCCGGGTGCAGACCACGTGACCGACGACCTCGCCGCCCGAATCGGTGGCGACGAGGGAGAGCGCGGGCAGCCAGCCGTCGTCCGCGCGGAGCGCGTCGACCAGCGTCGCCTCGACGGGTACGGCTTCCGGGGCGTCGGCCTTGGCGAAGGCGGCGCTGTGCACGGCGCGGATGGCGTCGACGTCGGCGGGGGTTTCGCGTCTGATCAGCATCGCGGACACGATAGGCGCACCGGGACGGGGCACGCGCCCGATTTTCGGCGGCGGCCCGCGAGGGTCACCTCGACATGCCCGGCCGCAAGGCCGGGGGTAGCGTGCACGGCGGGACGATCACGAGGAGGTTTGCGGGTGGGAACGACGACCGTGGACGTGCCGACCAGCGACGGTGTCGCCGACGCGTACCTGGCCCGGCCGGACGGGGACGCGCCGTTCCCGGCGGTCCTGGTCTTCATGGACGCGTTCGGGCTGCGGCCCCGGCTGGCCGAGATGGCCGAACGGATCGCCACCCAGGGCTACGTGGTGCTGGTGCCCAACCTGTTCTACCGGGCCGGCCGGGCGCCGCTGGTCGACCTGTCGGGACTCGCCGACCCGGAGCGCCGGGGCGAGATCTTCGGGCAGCTCATGCCGTTCATCGGGGCGCTGACCCCGGACGTGGTCGCCCGCGACGCCGGTGCGTACCTGGACTTCCTGGCGGCGCGGGAGGACGTCGCGGCGGGGCCGGTCGCCATCACCGGCTACTGCATGGGCGGCACCAACGCCCTGCGCGCGATCGAGGCGCACCCGGACCGGATCGCGGCCCTGGCGAGCTTCCACGCCGGCCGGGTCGTCACCGACGCCCCGGACAGCCCGCACCTGGGCGTCGGGTCGGTCACCGGCGAGGTGTACTTCGCCCACGCCGACCACGACCAGTCGATGACCGCCGAGCAGATCGCCGCCCTGGAGAAGACGCTCGACGCCGCCGGGGTCACCTACCGCTCCGAGCGGTACGCGGGCGCGCCGCACGGCTTCACCATGGCCGACACCGCCATGTACGACGAGCAGGCCACCGAGCGGCACTGGGCCGCCCTGTTCGACCTGCTCGACCGCACGTTCCGCCGCTGACCCGCGCCGTGGCGGGGCCGCCGCCCGACGCAGATGACCCGACCGGGCACGATTCACCCGCCACCGGCCGGGTAACCGCCGCCATGCCCGACGACCGCCCCGCCGCCGACTCCGTCCGGTCGCCGCTCGACGAGGTCGCCGAGCGGGGTGGCCGCGTGGTGGCCCGGGCCCGGCGGCAGGGCGGGCAGGCCGGTCGGATCCGGCTGCGCCAGCTGGAAGTCACCGTCGTGATCGCCGTGCAGTCGGGGCTGGCCGCGGCGCTGGCGGCGTTCATCGCCCAGCAGCTGCTGGGCCCCGGTGCGCACGTCTTCGCCCCGGCGGCGGCGGTCGGCACGATCGCCACCGCCATCGGTCAGCGGGCCCGCCGGACGTTCGAGCTGCTCGGCGGCGTGGGACTCGGCATCGTCCTCGGGGACCTGCTGCGCTTCATGCTGGGCTCCGGGCCCTGGCAGACCGGCCTGGTGGTCGCCCTGGCGATCGCCACCGCGCTGCTGGTCGCCGGCCGGGGTGGCGCCCTGGTCGGCCAGGCCGGTGGTACGGCGGTGCTGATCTCCACCCTCTCCCCGATGCAGCCCGGCCTGGAGGTGCCACGGATCTTCGACGCCCTGGTCGGCGCGGTGGTCGGCATCCTGGTGGTGGCCCTGCTGCTGCCGGTCAACCCGCTGCGGGTGCTGGACCGGGCGGCGGCGCCGATCTTCAACACCGTCACCGAGCAGTTGGGTGCGGTGGCGCGGGCCCTGACCGCGCGGGACGCCGACGCGGCGATCCGCGCCCTGGACCGGCTGCGCGGGGTGGAGGCCGACGTCGGGCGGCTCAACGAGGCGCTGAGCGGCGCCGGTGAGGTGGTCACCCTCGCGCCGGCCCGCTGGCACCGCCGGGCGCGGTACCAGCGGTACGCTCGCGGCGCGGAACACCTGGAACGCCTGATCCTGTACGTCCGGTCCGTGGCCCGCCGGTCCGCCACCGCCCTGCAGTACGGCGAGCCGATCCCGCCGTCGCTGCCGAAGGCCATCGACCGGCTCGGCGACGCGCTACGGCAGCTCCGCCGCGAGTGTCACGCGGACCTGGATCCCGAGCGCACCCGTCAGCTCACCCGGGAGAGCGCCGAGCTCGCTGGCCGGGCCTGGGCCGAGGGGGTGCGGTCCTACGGCGACGCGCTGATCACCGACCTGCGCACGGCGGACAGCGAACTGCTCCGGGCGACCGGGTGCGAGCCGGACGACGCCAACCGGATGGTGCGGCAAGCGGCCGGCCGGGGGCAGGCGGAAGTGCGACCGCCGGCACGGGGCCACCTGCACCGGCCGCACCCGCACCTCGGAGCGCCCCGCACCCGGCGGCACCGGCGGTCCCGCCAGACCCACGGCCGACGCCGGGGCCGGCGCAGTCCACGAGTGTGAAAGTGGCCCGCCACCGGATCCGGCCCCGCTGACTACGGTCGGGCCATGAGCCTCGATCCGCCCGAGTTGCGCCGCCGGTTCGCGTCACTGAGCACCGCGCACGTCGCCGACGCCTGCCTGCGGGCGGCGGTTCCGGTCCGCTGCGCGCCCGCCGCCGTACGGCCCGTCCAGCCGGGTGTGCGGCTGGCCGGCCGGGTCGCGCCCACCCGGCACGCCGGCAGCGTCGACATCTTCCTCGAGGCGATCGACCAAGCGGCCCCGGGCGACGTGCTGGTCGTCGACAACGCCGGCCGCGTCGACGAGAGCTGCGTCGGCGACCTGGTGGTGCTGGAGGCGCAGGCCGCCGGCCTGGCCGGCGTGGTGGTCTGGGGTCTGCACCGGGACACCGCCGACATCCGGGCGGTCGGGCTGCCGGTGTTCAGCCTCGGCGCGATCCCCACCGGCCCGCAGCGCCTCGACGCCCGTCCGGCCCAGGCGTTGATCTCGGCGGCGGTGGGGGAGTGGACGGTGGACGCCGAGGACGTCGCCCTGGGCGACGACGACGGCGTGCTCTTCGTGCCCGGGCGCCGCGCCGGTGACCTGCTCACCCTCGCCGAGTCGATCCGGGACGCCGAGCGGCGGCAGGCCGAACGCATCCGCGCCGGCGTCCCGCTGCGTGACCAGGTGCGCTTCGCGGCCTACCTCGCCGGGCGGGCCGAGGATCCCGCGCTGACCTTCCGCGCGCACCTGCGCGGTAGGCGGGGCGATCGAGGAGTGACGGGTCAGCCGACCGCGGTCGGCGACGGCGGGGCGCTGCCGCCCTGCGGGGCCTCGGCGGTCATCAGCCGGACGATCTCCGCCCGGTCGGCCGCCGACGGCAGACCCCACCCCGGCCGGTAGCCGTAGACCTCGCGCAGCGGGGTGGCGGCGGTCCGGCGTCGAGGATCTCCACCGCGTCGGTGTCGATCAGGCCCGGGTGCTCGACCCCGCAGGCCTCGGCGACCTTGACCAGGTCCCGGCGCAGCGTACGGAGGTAGTTGGCGGCGCGTACGGACTTCAGGGTCGGGTCGAGGCCCCGGGCCAGCCAGGGGTTCTGGGTGGCGACGCCGGTCGGGCAGGTGTCGGTGTGGCACTTCTGCGCCTGGATGCAGCCGATCGCCAGCATCGCCTCCCGGCCGACGTTGACCATGTCGCAGCCGAGCGCGAACGCGACGATCGCGTTGTCGGGCAGGCCGAGCTTGCCGCCGCCGACGAAGACGGTCCGCTCGTGCAGGTCCTTCTCGGCGAAGGTTCGGTAGACCCGGGAGAAGCCCTGCTGGAACGGCAGCGACACCGAGTCGGTGAAGATCAGCGGCGCGGCGCCGGTGCCGCCCTCGCCGCCGTCCACGTTCACGAAGTCCACGCCGCGGCCGGTGTCCCGCATGAGCGTCGTCAGCTCGTCCCAGAAGCCCAGGTCGCCGACGGCGGACTTGATGCCGACCGGCAGCCCGGTCTCGGCGGCGAGCAGTTCCACCCAGTCGAGCAGGCTGTCACAGTCGGAGAACTCGGCGTGCCGGGACGGGCTGACGCAGTCCTGACCCTGCGGGATGCCCCGGGTCGCGGCGATCTCCGCCGACACCTTGGCCCCGGGCAGCAGCCCGCCCAGGCTCGGTTTCGCCCCCTGGCTGAGCTTGATCTCCAACGCCCGCACGGGCGCGCCGGCCATCAGCTCCTTCAGCCGGTCCAGGCTGAACCGCCCCCGCTCGTCCCGGCACCCGAAGTACGCGGTGCCGAGCTGGAACACCAGCTCACCGCCGTTGCGGTGGTACGGCGACAGCCCGCCCTCGCCGGTGTTCTGCAGGCAACCGGCCAGCGCGGCGCCCTTGTTCAGCGCCTCCACGGCGCGGCCGGACAGCGAGCCGAAGCTCATCCCGGAGATGTTGACCACCGAACCGGGCCGGAACGCCTTCGCCCGGCCCCGCGGCCCGCCGAGCACCTTGGCGCAGGGCAGCTCCACCTCGTGCCCGGCGGCCGGCGTCGACGGCGGCACCGCCCGGCCGAACGTCCGGTGCTTGATGATCGGATACCCGGGCGTGTACTCGATGTCGTTGTCCGTGCCGAAGCCGAAGTAGTTGTTCTCCTTCTTCGCCGAGGCGTAGATCCAGCGGCGCTGGTCCCGGGTGAACGGCCGCTCCTCGTTGTTGCCGGCCACGATGTACTGCCGCAGCTCCGGACCGATCGCCTCCAGCAGGTAGCGGGCCCGCCCGATGACCGGGAAGTTGCGCAGCAGCGCGTGGTCGCGCTGGAGCAGGTCGCGCGCGGCGAGGGCGGCGACGGCGGCGGAGACGACGGGTACGGCGCGACTGGCCCACTTCATGCCCGCCTCTCTCCCCGGCCGGCGCGGGCGCGAAACTACCGGGTGTCGTGCGCCGCCACCAGCCGCTTGAGCGCCTTGTTCCGCCAGGCGTGCTCGCGGGCGATCGCCCGCAGCCGCGTACTCATGATCGCCGATTGTGCGCCAGCGGCCTCGGCCGCGACGACCGGTTATCGGGCCGGGAGGTGCTGGACGAGCTGAATCGGATTGCCGTCCGGGTCGGCGATCCAGGCGATCAGCAGCCGGTCGAGCCAGGTGTGCGGCGCCGCGAGGGCGGGTGCGCCGTCGGCCGTGACCTTCTCGTACGCGGCGGTGGTGTCGTCGGTCCACAGGACGACCGCCGCGCGCTGACCCGACGGGACGGGGGCCAGGCCGTGGTCGTCGCGGGTGGAGTCGACGGACGCGATGCCGATCCGGTACCCGTCAAGTGTCAGATCGACGTGGATCGGCTCGCCCTCGGCGGGCACCCGGAAGGTCTCGGTGAACCCGAGCCGCGCGTAGAAGGCGGCCGCCCGGGTGACGTCCTCGCTGAACAGGATGACCTGCGGCGTGCGGAACATCGACACTCGTGGACGATACAACGACCGCTCAGTGATGTCAGTCCGGCAGGCGGGGCATCTCCAGGCCGGGGTCGCGGCCGAGCAGCACCGCCCGGGTCAGCGCCGACGAGCCGAACCGGTCCCGGACCGCGTCGACCGCGGCGTCCAGTTCGGCGCCCGGGTCGCGGTCGAACGGCAGCGGCGGCTGCTCGTGCCGGTCGTCGAGGTTGCCGACGGACACCCCGATCAGCGTGATGCCCCGGGCCTCGACCTCCGGCAGCGCCGCCCGCAGCAGCGCCCGCGCCGCCGCCAGCAGCGGCCCGGTCTGCGCCGTCGGCTTCACCAGCGTGTGCGAACGGGTCGCCCGGGTGTAGTCGGCGAACCGCAGTCGCAGCATCACCGTGCGGCCGGTCCGCCCGGCGGCGCGCATCCGTCGGGTCACCCGGTCGACCAGCCCGGCCAGGACGGCGTCCAGGTCCGCGGGGGAGTGCGGCTCCCGGCCGAGCGCGTGCTGGGCGCCCATCGAGGAGCGCCGCCGGCCGACCTGCACCGGGCGCGGGTCGCGGTTGTGCGCCAGGGCGTGCAGGTGCCGGCCGGCGCCCGCGCCGAGCAGCGACACCAGCGTCGCCTCGCCCAACCGGGCCACCTGCCCCACCGTGCGAATGCGCCGCTCGCGCAACTTCGCCGCGGTGACCGGGCCGACGCCCCAGAGCCGCTCCACCGGCAGCGGGTGCAGGAACTCCAACTCCCGGTCCGGCGCGACGACCAGCAGGCCGTCCGGCTTCGCCACCCCGCTGGCCACCTTCGCCAGGAACTTCGTCCGGGCCACCCCGACGGTGATCGGCAGGCCGACCCGTTCCCCGACCTCCCGGCGCAGGCGTACGGCGATGTCGAGCGGTGGGCCGGCGAGGCGGCGCAGGCCGCCGACGTCGAGGAACGCCTCGTCGATGGAGAGCCCCTCGACCAGGGGAGTGGTGCCGCGGAAGATCTCGAAGACGGCCCGGCTCGCCGCCGTGTAGGCCGCCATCCGCGGCGGCACGACGACCGCGTCCGGGCAGAGCCGCCGCGCCTGCCGCCCACCCATCGCGCTGCGTACCCCGCGCGCCTTCGCCTCGTAGCTGCACGCCAGCACCACGCCACCGCCGACGATCACCGGCCGGCCGCGCAGCCGCGGGTCGTCCCGCTGCTCGACCGACGCGTAGAACGCGTCCAGGTCGGCGTGCAGGATGGTGGCGTCGCCCGACACGAACACATGTTCGCACGGTCGTCTCGCCGAGCTCCGCTGACCTGCCGAAACAGTGACCGTCGGCGGTCCGGAACGCCCGGCGTCGCGGACGCGGGGGCGGCGGGCCGGCCCCGGTCGCAACCGGGGTGCCACGAGCTCCGACGACGATGTTCCATTTCCCGCACGCACCGCCACCGGATCACACACAGTGGGAGCGAGGCCGGGCGGGGATCGGGTCGACGTCGCCGGTCCGCCGGTGACGGCGCCGGGCGGGTGGAGGTGGCATGACCGGGTTGCGTACCGACCTGTACGAGCTGCGGATGGCGGCCAGCTACCTGCGCCGGGACATGGTGGCACCCGCCACGTTCAGCCTGTTCGTCCGCCGCCTGCCGCCCCGGCGCGGTTTCCTGGTGGCCGCCGGGCTGGCCGAGGCGCTGGCCTTCCTGGAAGGCTTCGCGTTCGACGACGCCGAGCTGGGCTACCTGCGCGACGTCGTCGGCCTCGACCAGCCGACCGTGGCGGCGCTCGCCGGGCTGCGGTTCACCGGCGACGTCCGGGCCGTGCCGGAGGGACGGGTGGTCTTCGCCGACGAGCCGCTTCTCGAGGTGACCGCGCCGATCGCCGAGGCGCAACTGGTGGAGACCGGCGTGCTGAACCTGCTCACCTTCCACACCACGGTGGCCAGCAAGGCCGCCCGCTGCCGGCTCGCCGCCGGGGACGCGGAGCTGGTCGACTTCGCGTTCCGCCGTACGCACGGGATCGAGGCCGGGGCGGGCGTGGCGCGGGCGTCGGCCATCGCCGGCTTCGCGGCCACCAGCGATGTCGAGGCCGCCTGGCGCTACGGCCTGCAACCGTCCGGGACCATGGCCCACTCGTACGTCGAGGCGTTCCCCGACGAGCGGGCCGCGTTCCGGGCGTTCGCCGCCGACTTTCCCACCAACCCGGTGTTCCTCGTCGACACCTACGACACGCCCGCCGGTGTGCGGGCCGCCGTCGACGTCATCACCGAGCTGGGCCTGACCGGGCCGCTCGGTGTCCGGCTCGACTCGGGCGATCTCGCCGCGCTGGCCCAGCAGACCCGCGCGATCCTGGACGGCGCCGGGCTCACCCAGGCGAAGATCGTGGCCAGCGGCAGCCTCGACGAGGACGTGATCGCCACGCTCGTCGCCAAGGGCGCGCCGATCGACGCGTACGGCATCGGCACCCGGATGGGCGTCTCCTTCGACGCGCCGTCCCTCGACAGCGCCTACAAGCTCGTCGCCTTCGGCGACCGGCCGGTGCTCAAGCTGTCGCCCGGCAAAGCCACCCTGCCCGGCCCGAAGCAGGTCTTCCGGGACCCCGCCGGGGCCAGCGGCGACGTGGTGGGGCTGCGCGACGAACCCCCGCCGGCCGGCCGCGAGCCGTTGCTCGTACCGGTGATGCGCGGCGGACGTCGCCTCGAGCCCGCCGATCCGGCCGGTGAGGTGTGCGCCGCGCGCCGCCGGTTCGACGCGGACCTCGCCTGGCTGCCCGAGGGGGCGCGGCGGCTGGCCGACCCGAC
>NZ_JAEVHJ010000078.1:0-23860 GCF_016802855.1 Micromonospora sp. ATA51
GCGGCTGTGGAACGAGGTGTTCACCTTCGCGCAGCAGCGGCTCGGCATCGCCCATGGCACGATCCGCGCGACCGTGCTGATCGAGACGATGCCGGCGGCCCTGGACCGCCCCGCCGACCTCCCGGCCGCCGCGGCCGGCGGCTCGGTCTCCTACCGCCGCACCGGCGGCCTCCGCGGCCGCCCCTACCAGTCCGGCCGAGGCTCCCACTCGGCCTGACCCGGCCGCCTCCGGTTGATCGACTCTGTTTGCGGGACGTTCCGGCATCCCGGCCCGCCTCGGACACCGCAACCTCCCGTCTGCCGAGTGGATCAAGGCTGGGTCGCAGGAGGGGCGATTCGCGGTCGAGGTGCTCGACCTGTTAGCCTTGTCGCCGGCCCGCCCGGTGAAAGCCGGGTGGGACCGACGCCGGTTCGCCGGCGGAGGGGCTGTGGCGCAGACCGGTAGCGCACCTCGTTCGCATCGAGGGGGTCAGGGGTTCAAATCCCCTCAGCTCCACCCAAGGTCAAAGGCCGTTTCCGCTAGTCGGAGACGGCCTTTGTCGATCTTGCACAGCGGCGGAGTACCGCACCGCCCCCGGCACGCAGGCCGGGGCCGGCGGGTCGTGCCGGGTCAGCTGGTGAAGTTGTCCCTCGTGTTCCTAGCGTCCTCCTGGACGTGCTCGCCGGGCTGCTTGCCCTCGGCCTCATCCCGACGCATCGCCCGCTCCGCCTGCGACCGCTCGTCCTGGTTCATGTCGCCCATTCGCGCCCTGGCCGGGCCGGCCACTTGCTCGACCTTGTCGTTCGCCCTCTCGAAGCTCATGTCGACTCCCTGTCGTGTCGGCGGACGGGGGCGCCGTCCGCCCTCCCGACCAGCGTCCCCGCCGGCCGGTGGGTGAAAACCCCTGGTCAGCTCCCGAACAGGAAGTCTTCGAGCAGCGACGATCGGCCGCGGTGCGGCTGGTCCAAGTAACGGCGAAGGTGAAGGGCGGCGCTGCGAGGGAGGGCCTTGCTGGTAGCCGTCACCGCCCGCTTCAAGATGTCGTTGCGGGTGTTGCTGCTTGAGCCTGATGTTGTCGCCGGTGCGGTCGTTTGCTGATACAAGTGCAGGGTAATGGGGTGGTCATGACAACCCCTGAGAATCGGCGGCAGGAGGAGCAAGCGCTCGAGACCGGCGAGGTGTATCAGGATGCCGAGGGACGCCGAACCACCGACCCGGGCGCCGCGGCTGCGCACGCACACAGCGAAGCCGACCGCAACGCCGAGCACCTGGAGCGTGGCGAGGTTGGTCCGGGCACCCCGGAGAAGTAGCTGCCACGTGAGTTGGGACGTCGCCGGTTTCGATCCCGGCCGGGCCGCCAACCCCACCGGGGGATGCCGGAACATCAAGACCCGTGCTGGGCCGACTGACAGCAACGACAGCATGGCCCTCACACCAGGTTCGACGCGAGCACGTTGTCGATGAACAGGCCGACCTGCCGACGGAGTCGGTCGACGCGCTCGGCCTGGTCGATGGTCTCGTTCATCCGCCCGATCGCATCTGACTTTCGCAGCCCACGTACGTAGAGCGAGCATTGCAGGTCGGCGCACATGTAGGTGCCGACGCTGTTGCCGTTGCGGCCGGCCGCCCCAGCGAGCGGTGCCGAGAAGAGCGCGACGCGGATTCCTTCTCGACGCGGGCGTGCCGGGGCGGCACGGCGAGGCGGAGCACGTCGGCGAGGCTGCCGGCGTACCGGTCGGCCACCGCCCGGGCCAGCCGGGCGACCTCCGGCGCGAGCACCGGCACCGGTGAGACGACCTTCTCCAGGTACGCCAACCGGGGGTGGTCGGAGGCGTCGGCCCGCTCCAGCAGCCAGCCGTCGACGAGCTGGCCGGCGAAGCGCACCTTGACCCGGACGCCGGGGACCGCCTCGGCGTCCAGCTCGGCCGGGACCAGGTAGTCGAAGGGGCGGTCCAGGTGGGCCAGGGGCACGTCCACGCAGACACGAGCGACCGGCGACCGCTGCGCGGGTCGCCGGTCGCTGCGCCTGGTGCCGGTCAGGCTCCCGCGGCCGACTTGAGGTCGGCGGCCCGGTCGGTGCTCTCCCAGGTCAGGTCCGGCAGCTCGCGGCCGAAGTGGCCGTACGCGGCGGTCTGCTGGTAGATCGGGCGGAGCAGGTTGAGGTCCCGGATGATCGCGGCCGGGCGCAGGTCGAAGACCTCGGCGACGGCCTTCTCGATCGAGGCGACCGGCACGGTCTCGGTGCCGAAGGTCTCGATGAAGAGGCTGACCGGGTGGGCCTTGCCGATCGCGTACGCGACCTGCGCCTCGCAGCGCTCGGCCAGGCCGGCGGCGACCACGTTCTTGGCCACCCAGCGCATGGCGTACGCGGCCGAGCGGTCCACCTTGGACGGGTCCTTGCCGGAGAAGGCGCCGCCGCCGTGCCGGGCGTACCCGCCGTAGGTGTCGACGATGATCTTCCGGCCGGTGAGGCCGGCGTCGCCCATCGGGCCGCCGATCTCGAACCGCCCCGTCGGGTTGACCAGCAGCCGGTAGCCCTCGGTGTCCAGTCCGAGGCTCTCCAGCTCGGGGGCGATGACGTGGTCGCGCACGTCGGGGGTGAGCAGCGACTCCAGCGAGATGTCGGCGGCGTGCTGGCTGGAGACCACCACGGTGTCCAGCCGGACGGGGCGCAGTCCGTCGTACTCGATGGTCACCTGGGTCTTGCCGTCCGGCCGCAGGTACGGGATGGTGCCGTCCTTGCGGACCGCGGCGAGCCGGCGGGCCAGCCGGTGCGCGAGCGCGATCGGCAGGGGCATCAGCTCGGGCGTCTCCGAGCAGGCGAAGCCGAACATCATGCCCTGGTCGCCGGCGCCCTGCGCGTCCAGCGCGCTCTCCGACGAGCCGGTACGCAGCTCGAAGGCGTTGTCGACGCCCTGGGCGATGTCCGGCGACTGGGCGCCGATGGACACGCTCACGCCGCAGGAGGCGCCGTCGAAGCCCTTCTTCGACGAGTCGTAGCCGATCTCCAGGATGGTGTCCCGCACGATGGTCGGGATGTCGGCGTACGCCTTGGTGGTGACCTCACCGGCGACGTGCACCTGGCCGGTGGTGATCATGGTCTCGACCGCGACCCGGCTGTGCGGGTCCTGGCTGAGCAGGGCGTCCAGAATGCCGTCGCTGATCTGGTCGGCGATCTTGTCCGGGTGGCCTTCCGTGACCGATTCGGACGTGAAGAGACGTGTCACGGCACTCCTAAGCATGTGAAAACTCTTGAACGGTCGCTCCGCGGCAGTTTAGTCACCGTGCCTCGAGGGTGACTCAGGCAATGCGAAGGTGACCAGTGTTCAGGACCGACGGGGCAGTCGGGCCACGACGAGATCCCAGACGTCGTCGGCCAGGTCCTCCTTGGACCGCTCGGGCAGCCGGGCCACCGAGCCGTCCGCGCCGATGACGGTCGCCGCGTTGGTCTCGGCGCCGAAGACCTTGTCCGGGCCGACCTCGTTGATGACGATGAGGTCCGCCCGCTTGCGGGCCAGCTTGGCCCGGCCGTTGGCCTCGGCGTCGCCGGTCTCGGCGGCGAACACCACCAGCACCTGTTCGGGTCGACGGCGACGACCCAGCTCGGCGGCGATGTCCGGGTTGGTGACCAGCTCGATCGTCGGCGCGCTGCCGTCGTCCTTCTTGATTTTGCCAGGCGCGTACGTCGCGGGACGGAAATCGGCGGGAGCGGCGGCCATCACCACGGCGTCCGCGCCGGCCGCGGCCTCCAGGGTCGCCTTGCGCAGCTCCTCGGTGGTGCCCACCCGGACCAGGTCGGCGCCGGCCGGGTCGGCGAGCGAGACGTTGGCCGAGATCAGGGTGACCCGGGCGCCGCGGGCCACCGCCGCGCGGGCGAAGGCGTACCCCTGCTTGCCGGAGGAGCGGTTGCCGAGGAACCGGACCGGGTCGAGCGGCTCGCGGGTGCCGCCGGCGGTGACCACGACGTGCCGGCCGGCCAGGTCGGCCGGGGCGGAGACCCCTCGGGCGAGGGCGCGGCGGGCGACGGCGAAGATCTCCGCCGGGTCGGGCAGCCGGCCCTTGCCGGTGTCGGCGCCGGTGAGCCGCCCGACGGCGGGCTCGATCACCCGGACGCCCCGGGACCGCAGGGTCGCGACGTTGGCGACGGTGGCGGGGTGTTCCCACATCTCGGTGTGCATCGCCGGGGCGAGCAGGACCGGGCAGCGGGCGGTCAGCAGGGTGTTGGTGAGCAGGTCGTCGGCGAGCCCGTGGGCGCTTGGCGAGCAGGTCGGCCGTGGCGGGCGCGACCACGACCAGGTCGGCGTGCTGACCGAGGCGGACGTGCGGCACCTCGTGCACGTCGGACCAGACGTCGTCGGCGACCGGCCGACCGGATAGCGCGGCCCAGGTCGGCGCCCCGACGAAGCGGAGCGCCGACGCGGTCGGCACGACCCGGACGTGATGACCCGACTCGGTGAAGAGCCGGAGCAGCTCACACGCCTTGTAGGCGGCGATGCCACCGCCGACCCCGAGGACGATCTCGGCGGACATCGACGCGGGCGGGCTTACGGCTGGTCGGTCGGCTCGGCGGTGAGCAGGCCCGCGTTGATCTCGCGCATGGCGATCGACAGCGGCTTCTCCTGCGGGGTGGTCTCCACGAGCGGGCCGACGTACTCCAGCAGGCCCTCACCGAGCTGGCTGTAGTAGGCGTTGACCTGGCGCGCGCGCTTGGCGGCGAAGATCACCAGCGCGTACTTCGAGGTCGTCTTCTCGAGGAGCTCGTCGATCGGCGGGTTGGTGATGCCTTCGGGGTTGGCGATGGATCCCACGAATTAACCTCTGCGTCTTAAGCACCGCACGGAAGCGGTGGTCTCTCAACCGCTCGGGCGCGGTTGGGCCGGAGCCAGGAAGGAAGAACCGAGCAAGCCTACCAGCTCGTCGGCCGCGCGCTCGGTACGGTCGTGCGTCACGGCGTGCGGGAAGGCCGCCGTCACGGCGGGGTCCGGCCGGTACCCGGGCGGGGCGAGGAGCACCAGCTGCGCGTCCGGCGCGACGGCCCGGACGGCGAGCGCGCCGGGCAGGTCCAGCGGGAGCAGCACGGGGAGGCCGGCGGCCAGCCGGGAGCGGATCCCCGCGCGCGGGACCCCGCGCCGGTAGGGCCCGATCTGGCTCCACTCCAGCAGTTCGTCCCCGGCGATCATCCGCTCGAACTCGGCCGGGGCGAGGAAGAGCCGGTCGACGCCGTCCAGCTCGCCCGCGCCGGGCGGCCGGGTGGTGGCCACCACGGGCACCCAGGCGGACGGGAAACGCGCCCGGACCAGCTCGACGACACTCTCCGTGCCGGCCCCCGAAGGTCCGGCCAGGACAGTGAGCCGAGCCGCCGGGCGCGCCTCGTCATCCGTGCTCACCGCTTGTTTCTACACGTTGCGGCGTTCAGTTGGCGGCGAACTCTCCAAGCAGAGCCTTGCGCTGCTGCTCGCCCAGGCCACGCAGTCGGCGGCTGTCGGCGATCTTGAGCTTCTCCATGATCTGGGTGGCCCGGATCTTGCCGATGCCCGGCATCGCCTGCAGGACGGCCGAAACCTTGAGCTTGCCCACGACGTCGTCGGACTCAGCCCGCTCGAGGACGGTGGCGAGGGTGGTCTTGCCCTGCTTGAGCTGCTCCTTCAGCTCAGCACGGGCCTTGCGGATCTCCGCGGCCTTCTCCAGCGCGGCAGCGCGCTGCTCGGGGGTCAGTGACGGGAGCGGCACCAGTTCTCCTCAGGTCCCTATCGCGACGGGCGGGGCGCACCGCCGCATCTGTGAAACGTGGTGTCGCTGGCAACCAAAGGGGTCCGTGGTTCCCAGCGCGGGGAAAACTAGCGGTCAACGGCGTTTTCGGCAACGTGGGCGCGCCAGGATCAGCGCAAAGTGACCGAGCCGTCAGTCAGTCAGGAGGTGGCCAGCGCGGCCCGGCAGTCGGCCAGGACCCGGTCCGCGGCGGCCCGCAGGGCGGCCACGTCCGGTCCCGCGGACAGGACCTCACGGGAGTACGAGGGCAGCACCGACGGCAGGCTGGCGCCGAACACGGTCCGCAGGTCGGCCGCGGTGCCACCCTGGGCGCCGAGCCCCGGCGCGAGCAGCGGACCGTTCACCCCGGAGAGGTCGTGGCCGGTGTCGCCGATCGTCGCGCCGACCACCAGACCGAAGCTGCCGAGCGGCTCGGCACCCCTGTTGAGCTGGGAAATCTCGTCGATCACGGTCTGCGCGACGGTCCGCCCGTCGGCCGTGACGGCGCGTTGCACCGCCGCGCCCTCCGGGTTGGAGGTGAGCGCCAGGACGAATACGCCGCCCCCGTGCGCGGCGGCCAGCTCGAACATCGGCGCGAGCGATCCGACCCCGAGATAGGGGCTGGCCGTGAGCGCGTCGACACACAGCGGGCTTGACGGATCGAGGTAGGCCGAGGCGTACGCGCTGACCGTCGAGCCGATGTCGCCACGCTTGACGTCGAGCAGAACGAGCGAGCCCGCATCGCGCAACTGTCGGATAGTTGACTCAAGAATTTCGACACCCCGGGCGCCGAACCGCTCGAAGAAGGCCGACTGGGGCTTGACCACCGCAATCCGGTCACCGAGCGCCTCGACCGCGGTCCGGGCGAACCGGTCGAGCCCGTCGACGTCGTCGGACAGCCCCCAGCGCGCCAGCAGACCCGGATGCGGGTCGATCCCCACGCAGAGCGGTCCCCGCTCGGCCACGGCCCGGTGCAGGCGGGCGCCGAAGCTCTCCATCGCCACTCTCCCTCTCCCTCGCGCGGCGCCACGCCGCGGTGGTCGTACGGCGGCGGAAGTCCGCCGCTCCTCGTCGCCGGCCGGCCTCCGGCCGGGCGGCGGGGCGGGCGTAGGCCCGCTCCCCCGGGCCGCCTCAGCCGGCCTTGACCGCCGCCTCGACGCCGCTGACGATCCGCGCCACGTCCGCGTCGTCGGTGACGTACGGCGGCATGGTGTAGACCAGGTCGCGGAACGGGCGCAGCCACACCCCCTGCGCCACCGCGGCCGCGGTCGCCCGGGTCAGGTCCACCTCGTGGTCGAGCTGGACCACGCCGATCGCCCCCAGCACCCGCACGTCCGCCACCCCCGGCGCGTCGCGCAGCGGCTCCAGCCCGGCCCGCAGCCCGTCCTGGATTCCCGCCACCCGCGCGGCCCAGTCCCCGGCCCGCAGCAGGTCCAGCGAGGCGTTGGCGACCGCGCAGGCGAGGGGGTTGCCCATGAAGGTGGGACCGTGCGCCAGCACCCCGCCCGCCGAGATGCCCCGGGCGATCTCGGGCGTGCAGAGGGCGGCGGCCAGGGTCAGGTAACCGCCGGTGAGCGCCTTGCCGACGCAGAGCACGTCCGGGGCGACGCCGGCGTGCTCGGCGGCGAACATCGTGCCGGTGCGGCCGAAGCCGGTGGCGATCTCGTCGAAGATGAGCAGGATGCCGTGCGCCCGGGTCACCTCGCGCAGCACCCGCAGGTAGTGCGGGTGGTGGAAGCGCATCCCGCCGGCGCCCTGGACCACCGGCTCCACGATCACCGCCGCCAGCTCGTCGGCGTGCCGTTCCACCGCGTCGACCAGGGCCTGCTCGTACGCCGGGTCCGGCGGGGTGTCGAAGCCACCCGGCGGCACCGGCGCGAAGACCTGCCGGGGCAGCACGTCCCCCCACAGGTGGTGCATGCCGCCCTCGGGGTCGCAGACGCTCATCGGGTGGAACGTGTCGCCGTGGTAACCGCCCCGCCAGGTGCCCAGCCGGCGGCGTTCCGGCCGGCCGGTGGCCCGCTGGTACTGCAGGCACATCTTCACCGCGACCTCGACGCTGACCGAGCCGGAGTCGGCCAGGAAGACGTGTTCCAGGCCCTCGGGGGCCAGCTCGACCAGGGTGCCGGCCAGCCGCACCGCGGGCTCGTGGGTGAGCCCGCCGAACATCACGTGGCTCATCCGGCCGAGCTGGTCGGTGACCGCCGCGTCGAGCACCGGGTGGCGGTAGCCGTGGATCGCCGCCCACCACGACGACATCCCGTCGACCAGCTCCCGGCCGTCGGCCAGCCGCAGCCGGACGCCCGCCGCGCTCGCCACCAGGTGGGGCGGGCTGGCCGGCGGCAGCGCCGCGTACGGGTGCCAGACGTGGGCCCGATCGGCCGCGAGGATCTCCTCAGGCGTCATGGGGTCTCCTTCATCTCCTCGCGCGGGTGCGCACCGGACGGACCATGCTCCCGCACCCGCTTTGCTCTGCTGCAGCGACGGCAACACCGGTTGTCCGGATATCGGACGTTGGCCGTTGCGCCGGGTGAAGCAGAGCAAAGGGAGTGCCGGGGAACGTCGCCCGGCCCTGGTTCACGAGTGGCCGGCCGGTGCCGCCGCCGTGCCGGACGCCACGCGGGCGGCACGGCGGACCAGGGCGGGGCCGCGGTAGATGAATCCGGTGTAGAGCTGGACGAGGCTGGCTCCGGCGTCGAACATCCGGGCCGCGTCGTCCGGGTCGACGATGCCGCCGACGCCGATCACCGGCAGCCAGCCGCCGGTCTCCCGGTGCACGAAGGCGACCACCTCGCGGGCGCGTCCGGCCAGCGGACGGCCGGAGAGGCCCCCGGTCTCCGCGCCGCGCTCCCGGTCGGCCGGAGCGAGCCCGTCCCGGGCCAGGGTGGTGTTGGTGGCGATCACCCCGGCCGCGCCCCGGTCCAGGCAGACCTCCAGCAGCTCCGCGATGGCCGGCTCCGTGAGGTCCGGCGCGATCTTCACCAGCACCGGCTTCTCCCCCACCAGCGCCGCCAGCAGCGCGTCCAGGTGGGATCTGTCCTGGAGCGCCCGCAGCCCTGGGGTGTTCGGCGAGGAGACGTTGACGGCGAAGTAGTCGCCGTGCTCCCGCAGCGCCCGGTACGAGGCCAGGTAGTCCTCGACCGCCGCGTCCAGCGGCGTCACCTTGGACTTACCGAGCGAGATGCCCAGCGGTACGCCGATCGGGCGGGGCAACGCGGCCAGCCGGTCGGCCAGGGCCGCGGCGCCGGCGTTGTTGAACCCCATCCGGTTCACCACCGCCTCGCTGTCCCGGAGCCGGAACAGCCGGGGCCGGGGGTTGCCCGGCTGGGCATGCGCGGTGACCGTGCCGACCTCGACGAAGCCGAAGCCGAGCGCCGGCCAGGCCGGCAGCGCCCGGCCATCCTTGTCCATCCCCGCGGCCAACCCGACCGGGTTCGGGAAGTCCACCCCGAACACCGTCCGCGGCGCGGCCACGGCGTACCGCGCGCGCAGCGCCGCGAGGGCCGCCGGCCGGCGGGACAGCCCCGCCAGCCGGTGCAGCGTCCACTCGTGCGCCCGCTCCGCGTCGCCGCCGCCGATCCGGAACAGCTGCGGGCGCACCACCCGCTCGAAGATCACTGCCGGGCCCGCAGGGCGGCGTGCAGCTCCTGGAGGGGGCGGACCCGCATGTCGCCCCGGATCCGGGCCTCGATGCCCATCACCGCCGCCGCCGCGCCGGGGACCGTGGTGATGCAGGGGATGTCCGCGGTCACCGCGGCGCTGCGGATCTCGTAACCGTCGGAGCGGGCGCTGGCGCCGGAGCCCTGCGGCGTGTTGACCACCAGGGCCACGTCGCCGCCGAGGATCATCGAGACCGCGTCCTCGCCCTCGCCGGCCTCGTAGTGCTTGCGGATCTGCTCGCAGGCGATGCCGTGCCGGCGCAGCACCTCGGCGGTGCCGGTGGTCGCGACGATCTCGAAGCCCAGGTCGGCCAGCCGCTTGATCGGGAAGATCATGCCGCGCTTGTCCCGGTTGGCCACCGAGACGAAGATCTTCCCCGCGGTCGGCAGCGAGCCGTACGCGGCGGACTGCGACTTGGCGAAGGCGTGCCCGAAGTTGGTGTCGATGCCCATCACCTCGCCGGTGGACTTCATCTCCGGGCCGAGCAGCGAGTCGATCCCCTTGCCGGCCGGGGTGCGGAACCGCTTGAACGGCAGCACCGCCTCCTTCACCGCGATCGGGGCGTCGGCCGGCATCGCGCCGCCGTCCCCGCTCGGCGGGAGCAGGCCCTCGGCGCGCAGCTCGGCGATGGTGGCGCCGAGCGCGATCCGGGCCGCCGCCTTCG
The DNA here is from genome assembly GCF_016802855.1 of Micromonospora sp. ATA51. Taxonomy (NCBI): domain Bacteria; kingdom Bacillati; phylum Actinomycetota; class Actinomycetes; order Micromonosporales; family Micromonosporaceae; genus Micromonospora; species Micromonospora sp. ATA51. Next base: position 10,053 of record NZ_JAEVHJ010000078.1, read on the forward strand.
CCAACGGCACGGCGGTCGCCTTGGAGACGAACGGGACCGTCCGGGACGCCCGCGGGTTCGCCTCCAGCACGTAGAGCATGTCGTCCTTGAGGGCGTACTGCACGTTGAGCAGGCCGCGCACGCCCACGCCCCGGGCGATCGCCTCGGTGTAGCGGCGCACCTGGGCCAGGTGGGAGCCGGCCAGGGTGATCGGCGGCAGCGCGCAGGACGAGTCGCCGGAGTGGATGCCGGCCTCCTCGATGTGCTCCATCACGCCGCCGAGGTAGACCTCGCCGTCGGCGTCGACCAGCGCGTCCACGTCGATCTCGATGGCGTCGTCGAGGAACCGGTCGACCAGCACCGGGTGGTCCGGGGAGATGTCGGTGGCCCGGCCGATGTAGTCGCGCAGCGTGGCGTCGTCGTAGACGATCTCCATGCCCCGCCCGCCGAGCACGTACGACGGCCGCACCAGCACCGGGTACCCGATCTCGTCGGCGATCGCCTTCGCCTCGTCGTACGAGGTGGCCATGCCGTGCGCCGGGGCGCGCAGCCCGGCCCGGGCGAGCACCGCGCCGAACGCGCCGCGCTCCTCGGCCAGGTGGATCGATTCCGGGGAGGTGCCGACCACCGGCACCCCGGCGTCCTTGAGCCGCTGGGCCAGGCCGAGCGGCGTCTGCCCGCCGAGCTGCACGATCACCCCGACCACGCCGGGACCCCCGGCCGCCCTGCCGGAGCAGTCCTCGGCGTGCCAGACCTCCAGCACGTCCTCGAAGGTCAGCGGCTCGAAGTAGAGCCGGTCGGCGGTGTCGTAGTCGGTGGAGACGGTCTCCGGGTTGCAGTTGACCATCACGGTCTCGTAGCCCACCTCGCGCAGCGCCATCACCGCGTGCACGCACGAGTAGTCGAACTCGATGCCCTGGCCGATCCGGTTCGGCCCGGAGCCCAGGATGAGCACCTTGGGCCGGCCCGAGGGCGCGACCTCGGTCTCCTGGTCATAGGTCGAGTAGTGGTACGGCGTGGTCGCCTCGAACTCGGCGGCGCAGGTGTCCACCGTCTTGTAGACCGGGCGGACGTCGAGCCGGTGCCGCAGGGTGCGGACGCCGTCCTCGGCGGCCAGCTCCGGGCGGAGCGCGGCGAGCTGCCGGTCGGACAGGCCGGCCCGCTTGGCCCGGCGCAGCAGCTCCGCGTCGAGCACCGGGGCGTCCACGATCTCCGCCCGCAGCTCGACCAGGCCGGCGATCTGGTCCAGGAACCAGGGGTCCATCCCGCCGGAGGCCGCGGCGACCTCGGCGACGGAGGCGCCCAGCCGCAGCGCCCGCTCCACCGTGTAGAGCCGGCCGTCGTGCGGCATCCGCAGCGCGGCGAGGGTGTTCTCCCTCGTCGCCCCGTCCGGGTCGGGCTGGGTCCAGAACCCGGCACCCTTGGTCTCCATCGACCGCATCGCCTTGTTGAGCGCCTCGGTGAAGTTGCGCCCGAGGCTCATCGCCTCGCCGACCGACTTCATCGTGGTGGTCAGCTCCGGGTCCGCGCCGGGGAACTTCTCGAACGCGAACCGGGGGATCTTCACCACCACGTAGTCGAGGGTCGGCTCGAAGGCCGCCGGGGTCTTCAGGGTGATGTCGTTGGGGATCTCGTCGAGGGTGTAGCCGATGGCCAGCTTCGCGGCGATCTTGGCGATCGGGAAGCCGGTGGCCTTCGAGGCGAGCGCCGAGGAACGGGACACCCGGGGGTTCATCTCGATCACGACGATCCGGCCGTCGGCCGGGTTGACCGCGAACTGGATGTTGCACCCGCCGGTGTCCACCCCGACCTCGCGCAGCACCGCGATGCCGAGGTCGCGCAGGCGCTGGTACTCCCGGTCGGTGAGCGTCATGGCCGGGGCCACGGTGACGCTGTCGCCGGTGTGCACGCCCATCGGGTCGACGTTCTCGATCGAGCAGACCACCACCACGTTGTCGTGGCGGTCGCGCATCAGTTCGAGCTCGTACTCCTTCCAGCCGAGCACGCTCTCCTCGATGAGCACCTCGTGCACCGGGCTGGCGGCCAGACCGGCGCCGGCGATCCGGGCCAGGTCCTCGGGCGTGTGCGCCATGCCGGACCCCAGGCCGCCCATGGTGAACGACGGCCGGATGACCACCGGCAGGCCCAGCTCGCCGACGGTGGCCTCGACCTCGGCCATCGAGTGGCAAACCCGCGAGCGGGGCACCAGGCCGGTCGGGTCGTCCAGACCGAGCCGTACGCCGGCCTTGGCGACGATGTCCTTGAACAGCTGCCGGTCCTCGCCGCGGTTGATCGCCTCGATGTTCGCGCCGATCAGCTCCACGCCGTACTTCTCCAGCACGCCGGCCTCGTGCAGGGCGACCGCGGTGTTCAGCGCGGTCTGCCCGCCCAGGGTGGGCAGCAGCGCGTCGGGGCGCTCCTTGGCGATGACCAGCTCGACGAACTCCGGGGTGATCGGCTCGATGTAGGTGGCGTCGGCGAACTCCGGGTCGGTCATGATCGTCGCCGGGTTGGAGTTGACCAGGCTGACCCGGATCCCCTCGCTGCGCAGCACCCGGCAGGCCTGGGTGCCGGAGTAGTCGAACTCGCAGGCCTGTCCGATCACGATCGGCCCGGAGCCGATCACCAGGATGTGCTTGAGATCGGTCCGCTTAGGCATTCTTGCCGCCTTCACTCTGCTGTCGGTCGAGGCCGCGGCCCTCGCTGCGCTTCCGGTCGAGGCCGCGGCCCTCGCTGCGCTTCCGGTCGAGGCCGCGACCCTCGATCAGTTCGGCGAAGCGGTCGAAGAGGTAGTCCGCGTCGTGCGGGCCGGCCGCCGCCTCGGGGTGGTACTGGACGGTGAAGGCGGGCACGTCCCTGGCCCGCAGCCCCTCGACCACGTTGTCATTGAGGCAGACGTGCGACACCTGGACGCCGCCGAACTCGGTCTCGATCACCTCGTCGGGGACCACCACCCCGGCCCGCGCGCCCGGGACCTGGACGGCGAAGCCGTGGTTGTGGCTGGTCACCTCGACCTTGCCGGTGGCCCGGTCGAGCACCGGCTGGTTGATGCCCCGGTGGCCGTAGCCGAGCTTGTAGGTGCCGAAGCCGAGCGCCCGGCCGAGGATCTGGCTGCCGAAGCAGATGCCGAACAGCGGCACCTGCCGGCGCAGCACCTCTCTGGCGAGGGCGACCGGGCCGTGGGCGGTGGCCGGGTCGCCCGGGCCGGGCGAGAAGAAGACCGCGTCGGCACCGGTGGCCAGCAGGTCGTCGATGCTGGAGCCGGCGGGCAGCACGTGGGTGGTGACCCCGCGGGCGGCGAGCCGGCGCGGCACGTTGCGCTTGATGCCCAGGTCCAGCGCGGCGACCGTGAACCGGTGCTCGCCGACCGCCTCGACCACGTACGGCTTCTCGGTGGTCACCTCGGCGGAGAGGTCCGCGCCGACCATCTGCGGGGACTGGCGGACCCGGGCCAGCAGGGCGCGCGGGTCGTCGTCGACGCTGGAGATGCCCACCCGCATGGCGCCCCGCTCGCGCAGGTGCCGGGTCAGCGCCCGGGTGTCGACGCCGCTGATGCCGACCACGCCCTCGGAGGCCAGCCGGTCCTCCAGCCCACCGGTGGCCCGCCAGTTGGAGCCGATCCGGGCCGGGTCGCGGACCACGTAGCCGGCGACCCAGATCCGGCCCGACTCGTCGTCCTCGTCGTTCACGCCGGTGTTGCCGATGTGCGGGGCGGTCTGCACCACCACCTGCCGGTGGTAGGACGGGTCGGTCAGGGTCTCCTGGTAGCCGGTCATGCCGGTGTTGAAGACCGCCTCGCCGAAGGTCTCCCCGACGCTGCCGTACGCCTCGCCGTGGAACGTCCGGCCGTCCTCGAGCACGAGGATCGCGGAAGGTCTGCGGGTCACTTGGTTGCCTTTCCGTCCAGGACCGTCGGCTCGCCGCGCAGGAAGGTCGCCACGATGCGACCCGGCAGCGTCATCCGGGCGTACGGGGTGTTGCGACTGCGACTGGCCAGCTCCGCCGGTTCGATGGTGCGGCGGGCGGCCGGGTCGACCAGGGTCAGGTTGGCCGGCACGCCGGGGGCCGGGTCGGCGCCGTGCCCGTCCAGGCCCGCGATCCGGGCCGGGGCGCGGGACATCCGCTCGGCGATCAGGTCCCACTGCGGGCCGAGCACGTCGAGGGCGATGGAGAGGGCCGTCTCCAGGCCGAGCATGCCCGGCCGGGCGTACGCCCACTCGCACTCCTTGTCCTCCACGGCGTGCGGGGCGTGGTCGGTGGCGATGATGTCGATCACGCCCTCGGCCAGCGCGGCGCGGAGCGCGGCGACGTCGGTGGCGGTACGCAGCGGCGGGTTCACCTTGTAGACCGGGTCGTACGTCTCGGCCTTGGCGTCGGTGAGCAGCAGGTGGTGCGGGGTCACCTCGGCGGTGACCTTCACCCCGCGCGCCTTGGCGTGCCGGAGCACCTCCACGCTGCCGGCGGTGGAGACGTGGCACACGTGCAGCCGGCTGCCGACGTGCTCGGCGAGCAGCACGTCCCGGGCGATGATCGCCTCCTCGGCGACCGCCGGCCAGCCGGTCAGCCCGAGCCGGGTGGAGACCTCGCCCTCGTGCATCTGCGCGCCCTCGGTGAGCCGCGGCTCCTCCGCGTGCTGGGCGATCACCCCGTCAAACGCCTTGACGTACTCCAGCGCCCGGCGCATCAGCTTCGGGTCGGCGACGCAGTGCCCGTCGTCGGAGAAGATCCGCACCCGGGCCGCCGAGTCGGCCATCGCGCCCAGCTCGGCGAGCTGCCCGCCGGCCAGGCCGACGGTGACCGCGCCGATCGGCTGCACGTCGACCAGGCCGGCCTCCCGGCCGAGCCGCCAGACCTGCTCGACCACGCCGGCCGTGTCGGCGACCGGGGAGGTGTTGGCCATCGCGCAGACCGCGGTGTACCCGCCGAGGGCCGCCGCCCGGGAGCCGGACTCCACGGTCTCGGCGTCCTCCCGGCCCGGCTCGCGCAGGTGGGTGTGCAGGTCGACCAGGCCGGGCAGGGCCACCAGCCCGGTGCCGTCCAGCACCGTGGCGTCCGGCGCGGCCAGTCCGGCGCCGGTCTCGGCCACGACGCCGTCGCGAATCAGCAGGTCAGTCGGCGCCGCGCCGACCACGCTCACGCTCTTGATCAGGTACGCGGTCACCGGTTGTTCCCTCCGAGCAGCAGGTAGAGGACGGCCATCCGCACGGAGACCCCGTTGGCGACCTGTTCGACGATGGTGGAGCGGGGCGAGTCGGCGACCTCGGGCGTGATCTCCATGCCCCGGTTCATCGGGCCGGGGTGCATGACGATCGCGTGCCCGGGCAGCCGGCGCATCCGCGGACCGTCCAGCCCGTAGCGGCGGGCGTACTCGCGGGCGGAGGGGAAGTAGGAGTCGTTCATCCGTTCCCGCTGCACCCGCAGCATCATCACCACGTCCACACCGGGAAGAACGGCGTCGAGGTCGTACGAGACGTCGGTGCCCGGCGCGAGCGCCCCCGAAATGTCGACGGGGATGAGGGTGGGCGGGCCGACCAGGGTGACCTTGGCGCCGAGGGTGGAGAGCAGCAGCACGTTGGAGCGGGCCACCCGGGAGTGCAGCACGTCGCCGACGATCGCCACGTGCAGGCCGGCGAGCCGGCCCAGCCGGGAGCGCATGGTGTACGCGTCGAGCAGCGCCTGGGTCGGATGCTCGTGGGTGCCGTCGCCGGCGTTGACCACCGACCCGTCCACCCAGTTGGCCAGCCGGTGCGGGGCTCCGGAGGCGGGGTGCCGAACGACCACCGCGTCCGCGCCCATCGCCTGGAGGGTGAGCGCGGTGTCCTTCAGGCTCTCGCCCTTGGTCACGCTGGAGCCCTTGGCGGAGAAGTTGATCACGTCGGCGCTGAGCCGCTTGGCGGCCGCCTCGAAGGAGATCCGGGTCCGGGTGGAGTCCTCGTAGAAGAGGTTCACCACGGTCCGGCCGCGCAGCGCGGGGAGCTTCTTGACCTCGCGGCCGGCGACCGTGGCCATCTCGGCGGCGGTGTCCAGGATCTGGGTGGCGGTGGCCGCGTTCAGGTCGGCCCCGGAGAGCAGGTGCCGGATCATGCGGGCGCACCTCCGTACAGCTTGACCTCGTCGGCGCCGTCGGTCTCGGCGAGGGTGACCTTCACGCTCTCGGCGAGCGCGGTGGGGATGTTCTTGCCGACGTAGTCGGCGCGGATCGGCAGCTCGCGGTGGCCGCGGTCGACCAGGACGGCGAGCTGCACGGAGGCGGGGCGGCCGACGTCGCTGAGCGCGTCCAGGGCGGCCCGCACGGTGCGGCCGGAGAAGAGCACGTCGTCGACGAGGATCACCCGCTTGCCGTCGATCCCGCCGGTCGGCAGCTCGGTCGGGCCGACCGCGCGGGTGGCGTGCCGGCGCAGGTCGTCGCGGTAGAGGGTGATGTCGAGCACGCCGACCGGGACGGTCACGTCCTCGAAGGTGCTGATCCGGGCGGCGAGGCGCTTCGCCAGCGGGGCACCCCGGGTGGGGATGCCGAGCAGCACGGTCTCGGCGGCACCCTGGGTCTTCTCGAGGATCTGGTGGGCGATGCGGTCGACCACCCGCGACACGTCGGCGGCGGCGAGGATCACCTTCACCGAGGGTTGTCGCGGCGGCGACGACTGGGCAGCCGGTGGGTAGGCCACGGCGGACCTCCTTCCCCGCCTCACGGGACGGGTCGTTAAAGGACGTCTGGGTTGCCGGCCCGGCCGCGAACGGCCCGGACCGGGGCTTCACGCCACGTTACCAGCGGTCACCGGGCCGACCGCGGCCGGTACTGACCCCAGGATCAGGGTGGCGAAATGGGGATAACTCCCCCCGTGCCCCCCAACGGCAATGTCACGACCACTTGACCAGGTGTCGCAATCCCCGTACCGTCACGCTCCGTAGCGATAGCTGGGAGAACCCCGAGCAGCACTGGGAGTGTCCGAATGCCCTCTGAATACGCCAAGTCGCTGGGCGCCCGCCTGCGCTCCATCCGCCAGCAGCAGGGCCTGTCCCTGCAGGGTGTGGAGGAGAAGTCGAACGGGCGGTGGAAGGCCGTGGTGGTCGGCTCGTACGAGCGCGGCGACCGGGCCGTCACCGTGTCCCGCCTGGCGGAGCTGGCCGACTTCTACCGCGTTCCCGTCGCGGAGCTGCTGCCCGACGGCAGCGGGGTGCGCCACGAGCCGACCAGCAAGATCGTCCTGGACCTGGAGCGGCTCTACGACGAGGCCTCCGAGGACCTCGCCTACGTCGCCCGGTACGCCCGAGCCATCCAGCAGCAGCGCGGTGACTACAACGGCCGGGTGCTCTCCATCCGCGCCGACGACCTGCGCGCCCTCGCCATCGTCTACGACGCCTCGCCGTCGGGCCTGATCGAGCGGCTCACCGAGCACGGTGTGCTGGTCGCCGACCCGCGGGCGTTCTTCGCGTCCTGACCCGCAGCAGCAACCGAAAAGGGCCCGTGCCGTCCGGCACGGGCCCTTTTCGTCGTATCAGTGCGGTCGCCGCGGCGCGCCGGTCGCGACTCAGCGGGTGGCGTACTCGGCGATCCGGCCGAGCACCCCGTTGAGGAAGCGCGGCGAGTCGTCGGTCGACATCTGCCGGGCCAGCTCGACGGCCTCGCTGATGGCCACCGCGTCGTCGATCTCGTCGACGTAGAGCAGCTCGTAGACGGCGATCCGGGCGAGGTTGCGGTCGACCACGGGCATCCGGTCGAGCGTCCAGCCCTCGGCGTAGCTGGCGATCAGCTCGTCGATCCGGTCGAGGTGGTCGGCGACCCCTTCGACCAGGCTGACCGCGTACCCCAGGTGCTCCGGCCGGGGCTTCTCGATTCGCTCGAGGTAGCCGGCGAGGACCTCGACCGGGGGCCGGTCGCGCAGGTCCGCCTCGAAGAGCACGTCCAGCGCCCGCTTGCGCGCCTTGCGGCGCGCCGGCATCTGCTGCTTGGGACCCTCGGCCATCAGGCGCGGCCGAGGTAACGGCCGTCGCGGGTGTCGACCTTGATCTTCTCGCCGGTGGTGATGAAGAGCGGCACCTGCACGGTCGCGCCGGTCTCGACGGTGGCCGGCTTGTTGCCGCCGGTCGACCGGTCGCCCTGCAGACCCGGCTCGGTGTAGGTGACCTCGAGCACGACGGAGGTCGGCAGCTCGATGTAGAGCGGGACACTCTCGTGCGTCGCGACGGTCGCCTCGGCCTCTGGCAGGAGGTAGTTGGCCGCCTCACCGACGGTGCCGCCGGGGACGGTGATCTGGTCGAACGTCTCCAGATCCATGAAGACGTAGTCCTCGCCGTCGGCGTACAGGTACTGCATGGTGCGCTTGTCGACGGTCGCGGTCTCGACCTTGGTGCCCGCGTTGAAGGTCTTGTCGACGACCTTGCCGGACAGCACGTTCTTCAGCGTGGTGCGCACGAAGGCGCCACCCTTACCGGGCTTGACGTGCTGGAACTCGACGACGGCCCAGAGCTCCCCGTCGAGGTTGAGTACGAGGCCGTTCTTGAGCTCGTTGGTGGTGGCCATTTCCTGCCTTGATCATCAATTGGCGGACAGACCTGGCAAGTCTACTAGCTGTGTCGAGCCGACAGCGCCGGCGCGGTCCCGCCCGCCCGAACGTCACCCCGGGTACCCGGCGTCGACCGCCCCGCTACCGGTTCAGTCGGCGGCCGCCAGCCGGGTGGCGACGTGCCGCAGGGCGAGGCGGTAGCCGTCCACGCCCAGCCCGCAGATCACCCCGGTGGCCACCGCGGAGACCACCGAGTGGTGCCGGAACTCCTCGCGGGCGTGGATGTTGGAGATGTGCACCTCCACCAGCGGCCCCCGCAGCATCGCACAGGCGTCGCGTACGGCGAGGGAGTAGTGCGACCAGGCGGCGGGATTGAGCACCACCGGCGCGCCCTCGTCGGCCGCCGCGTGCAGCCAGCCGAGCAGCTCGTGCTCGGCGTCGGTCTGCCGGACCACCACGTCCAGGCCCAGCTCGCGACCGACGTCCACGCACATGTCGACCAGGTCGGCGTAGCTGGTCACCCCGTAGACGTCGACCTGCCGGGTGCCGAGCCGGCCCAGGTTCGGGCCGTTGAGCACGTACACCCTCACGAGGCGATCTCCCGGTACGCGGCGTGCAGCAGCTCGTCGTCGGGGCCCTCCAGGATCGCCGGCCGGGCCAGCCCGTCGAGCACCACGAAGCGCAACGTGCTGCCCCGGGCCTTCTTGTCGACCCGCATCGCGGCGAGCAGCCGCGGCCACGCTTCGGCCGGATAGCTGGTCGGCAGGCCCAGCGCGGCCACCACGGCGCGGTGCCGCTCGGCGGTCGCCGCGTCCAGCCGACCGGCGAGCCGGGCCAGCGCGGCGGCGTAGACCAGGCCCACGGCGACGGCGTGCCCGTGCCGCCACCGGTAGCCCTCCACCTTCTCGATCGCGTGAGCCAGGGTGTGCCCGTAGTTCAGCACCTCCCGTACCCCGGACTCGCGCAGGTCGCCGGAGACCACGTCGGCCTTCACCCGGATCGCCCGCTCGATCAGCTCGCGGGTCACCGGCCCGGTCGGGTCGAGCGCGGCGGCGGGATCCCGCTCGACCAGGTCGAGGATCACCGGGTCGGCGATGAAACCGCACTTGACCACCTCGGCCATCCCGGCGGCCAGGTCGGCCGCGGGCAGGCCGTCCAGGGTGGCGAGGTCGCAGATCACCCCGGCCGGCGGGTGGAAGGCGCCGACCAGGTTCTTGCCGGCGGCGGTGTTGACCCCGGTCTTGCCGCCCACCGCCGCGTCGACCATGGCGAGCAGCGAGGTCGCGACCGGCACCCAGCGCACCCCGCGCAGCCAGCAGGCCGCGACGAAGCCGGCCAGGTCGGTGACCGCGCCGCCGCCCACCCCCACCACCGCGTCGGTACGGGTGAACCCGGCCTCGCCGAGCCGATCCCAACAGGCGGCGGCGACGTCGATCTGCTTGCCCGCCTCGGCGTCGGGCACCTCAATCAGCAGCGGTTCGACCCCGACCGCGCGGACCCGCGCAGCCAGCGACTCCGCCAGCGCCTTGAGCGGGGCGGCGTGCAGCACCGCGACCCGGTTCGCGCCGGGCAGCAGTCGCGGCGGCGGGTCGAGCAGGTCGCGTCCCACCAGCACGTCGTACGGCCGTTCGCCGCCGACCGGGATTCGGGTCACCTCGTCCATCGCCGGCAGCCTAGCCGAGCCGGGGGTCTCGGGGCGGCGAGTGTCCACTCCGTGACCGCCACGGCGCTGCGACGTTTGACCGGTGAGGTCCGGGGCACCGAGCCAGGGACCCGACCGCGGAGGTAGTGGCGATGGCCCGACACACCATCGACGGGACGGACATCCGGGTCGCCGCGACGATCCTCGGGGTCGGGCTGGGCGGGTTCGTCGACGGCATCCTGCTGCATCAGGTCCTCCAGTGGCACCACATGCTCAGCAGCACCGACACCGACCACGTCGGGATCCGGACGTACCCGGTGGACACCGTGCCGGGGCTGCGGATGAACACCCTGTGGGACGGGCTTTTCCACGTGGTGACCTGGGTCGCGGTGCTGGCCGGACTGGCGTTGCTCTACGGGCGGGCGACCCGGTCCCGGGGCCGGCTCTGGCGCTCCCCGGCGCTGTGGGGCTGGGCGCTGACGGGTTGGGGACTGTTCAACCTGGTGGAGGGGATCGTGGACCACCACCTGCTCGGCATCCACCACGTCCGGACCGGGCCGCACCAGACCGCCTGGGATGTCGGCTTCCTCGCCCTCGGGGCGGCGTTGGTCGCGGTCGGCTGGCTGGTGCAGCGGCGGGCCGGGACGGTCGACGTCTGCGCCGCTGACCGACGGTGACCCCGGCCCACGCCGGACACACCGCCGGCGGCTTCCCGCCCGTCGCTCTCGTACCGCTGGGGATGGTTCTGGCTCTACCTGGCCGCGGCCCTGCGCCAGCGCGACGCGGGCCGGCCCGGGTGGAACCACCGGCGGACGGCGAGCTTCGGTCTCGGCGCGGCGCTGCTCGCGGCCGGGCTGGCCTGGCCCGCGGGCGACCTGCCCGGGCACATGTGGCAGCACCTGCTGCTCGGCATGCTGGCACCACTGGCCCTGGTGCTCGGCGCGCCGGGCACCCTCGCGCTGCGCACGCTGGACCGGCGCGCCGGCCGGGCGGCGGTCCGGCTGCTGCGGCACCCGGTTGCCCGGGTAGCCGCACACCCGGTGACCGGCCTGCTGCTCACCGCCGGCGGCCTGTACCTGCTATACCTGACCCCGCTCTACCGGGCCACGCTGACGAGCCCCGCACTGCACGGTCTGGTGCACCTGCACTTCGTGCTCGCCGGCTACCTCTTCGCCTGGTCGATAGCCGGCCCCGATCCCGGTCCGCACCGCCCCCGCGTTCCCGTGCGCCTGCTCGTGCTCGGCGTTGCCGTGGCCGCGCATGCCGCAATCGCCCAGCTCCTCTACGCCGACCTGCTCGTCGACGTTCCGGCGGCCGGCGACGAGCTACGCGACGCCGCCACCGTCATGTACTACGGCGGCGACCTCGCCGAGATCCTGCTCGCCCTTGCACTCCTGGTCTCCTGGCGTCCCGAGCGTGCCGCCAAGCCCGCGCCGGTCAGGGCTTGAGCAGCGCGGCGATCTCGGCGGCGATCTCCTCCGGGGTCCGCCCGTCGGTCACCACCGTCGCGGTGGCCACCTCGGCGTAGAGCGGGCGGCGCTGGTCCATCAGGTGCTTGAGGGTGGCCCGCGGGTTGATCGCCAGCAGTGGTCGCCCGGCGCCCAGGCCGATCCGCTTCACCGCGTCGGGCAGCTCCACCGACAGGTGCACCACGGTGTGGCCGATCAGCGCGGCGCGGTTCTCCTCGGCGAGGATCGCGCCGCCGCCGAGAGCGAGCACCCCGCCGTGCGAGGCCAGCGCCGCCGCCACCGCCGCCCGTTCGAGGGTACGGAAGTGGTCCTCCCCCTCGTCGACGAAGATCTCCGGGATCGGCTTGCCGGCGAGCTGCTCGATGTCGAGGTCGGTGTCCCGGAACTCGACGGCCAGCGCGGCGGCGAGGGCCTGACCGATGGTGGTCTTGCCGGAGCCGGGCGCCCCGACCAGCACGCAGACCGGCCGGTTCACCGGGTCACGCTCCCCGCGGTCACCGGATCACCAGCGCGTCGAGGTAGCCGGCCAGGTTGCGGCGCATCTCCGCGATCGAGTCGCCGCCGAACTTCTCCACCGCCGCCTCGGCGAGCACCAGGGCGACCATCGCCTCGGCGACCACCGCCGCGGCGGGCACCGCGCAGACGTCCGAGCGCTGGTTGATCGCGGTGGCCGGCTCGCCGGTGGTCACGTCGACGGTGGACAGCGCCCGGTTCAGCGACGAGATCGGCTTCATCGCCGCCTTCACCCGCACCGGCTCGCCGGTGGTGATGCCGCCCTCCAGGCCGCCGGCCCGGTCGGTGACCCGACGCACCCCGGTGGCGGTCGGAATGATCTCGTCGTGCGCCTCGGAACCCCGGGAGCGGGCCTGCTGCCAGCCGTCGCCGATCTCCACACCCTTGATCGCCTGGATGGACATCAGCGCGGTGGCCAGCCGGGCATCGAGCTTGCGGTCCCACTGCACGTGGCTGCCCAGACCCGGCGGCACCCCGTACGCCAGCACCTCGACCACGCCGCCGAGGGTGTCGGCGGCCTTCTTCGCGGCGTCGACCTCGGCGACCATCCGGGCGCTCGCCCCCGGGTCGAGGCAGCGCAGCGGGTCGGCGTCGATCCGCTCGGCGTCTGCGGGGGTGGGACGCAGCCCCGGCTTGGCGGCGACCGGGCCCAGCTCCACCACGTGGGAGACGATCTCGATGCCGAGCGCCTGCTTCACCAGGGCCTTGGCGACGGTGCCGACGGCGACCCGGGCGGCGGTCTCCCGGGCGCTGGCCCGTTCCAGGATCGGCCGGGCGTCGGCGTGGCCGTACTTCTGCATGCCGGCCAGGTCGGCGTGTCCCGGCCGCGGCCGGGTGAGCGGCGCGTTGCGGGCCTGCGCGGCCAGTTCCTCCGGGTCGACCGGGTCGGCGGCCATCACGGTCCGCCACTTCGGCCACTCCGAGTTGCCCACCCGGATCGCCACCGGACTGCCGATGGTGACCCCGTGCCGGAGCCCACCGATGATCTCGACCTCGTCCTGCTCGAACGACATCCGGGCGCCCCGGCCGTAGCCGAGCCGGCGCCGGGCCAGCTCACCGGCGATCTCCCCGGTGGTCAGCTCGATCCCGGCGGGCACCCCCTCCAGCATCGCGACGAGGGCGGGTCCGTGCGATTCACCTGCAGTCAGCCAGCGCAACACAGCGGTCAGTCTGTCACGCCAGGTGGCCGCGCCAACGCCGTGCCCACCGCGTCCCGCCTTACGGACGCACCCGACCCGGGTCCGGCCGTCCGTGCCGGCGGCGAGGCTCCGGTCCGACCGGCGCGGACCGCCGGAGCGGCCCCGGAACGGTCGGCGCGGGAGGGTGGTCCGTCGGCCCCGGCCGGCGGTGGTTCAGGCGCGCGCCGTGGTGAGCGCGGCGCGCATCGCGTCGACCGGCGCCGGGACGCCGGTGAACTGCTCGAACTGGCCGACCGCCTGGGCCAGCAGCAGGTCCAGCCCGGAGACCACCCGGCAGCCGGCGGCGAGCGCGGCGGCGGCGAGCGGGGTGGGCCAGGGGTCGTAGAGGGCGTCGAAGAAGACCGTCCCCGGCCGCCAGTCGAAGTTCTCCGCCAAGGGGTCGGCCACGCCCTTCGGCACGGTGGAGATCACCACGTCGCCCGGGCGTGGCTCGGCGCCCCGTCCCAGGCCGCACCGGTCAGCGGCACGCCCACCGCGCCGGCCACCGGCCGCAGCTCGTGGA
>NZ_JAEVHJ010000079.1:0-23743 GCF_016802855.1 Micromonospora sp. ATA51
GCAGCCGGCTGCGACCGCTCACCGCGCGGCTGCCCAAGGCGCTCTGCCCGGTCGGGAACGTGCCGCTGCTGGACCGGGCCCTGACCCGGCTGGCCGGGCTCGGCCTCGCCGGTTCGGACCAGGTCGCGGTGAACGCCTGTTACCTGAGCGAGCAGGTGGTCGACCACGTCGGTGCGCGGGCCCACCTGTCGGTCGAGCCGGGCGACCCGCTCGGCACCGCCGGCGGGCTGGGCAACCTGCGGGACTGGATCGCCGGCCGGGGCGTGCTGGTCGGCAACGCCGACGCGTACCTGGCCGACCCGCAGGCCCCACCCGGGCCGGACATCGCCGCGCTGCTCGACGGCTGGGACGGGCGGAGCGTACGGCTGCTCGGCCGGCCGGCCGACGACCCGGCGGCGCCGGGAACCTTCAGCGGCCATTGCTTCGCCGGTTTCTCGCTGCTGCCCTGGCGGCTGGTCCGCGACCTGCCACCCACCTTCGGCGACCTGGTCCGGGCGGTGTGGCGGCCGGCGGAGGCGGCCGGCGCGCTGACCGTGGTGCCGTACCGGGGGACGTTCTACGACACCGGGACCCCGGCCGACTACCTCGCCGCCAACCTGCACGCCGCCGGGGGCGGGAGCCTGGTCGACCCGACCGCGACGGTGACCGGCCGGGTGGCGCGGGCGGTGGTCGGCGCGGGCGCGGTCGTCCACGGCGAGGTGCTTCGCGCGGTGGTGTGGCCGGGCGGCACGGTCGGGGCGGACGAGCGGCTCACCGACGCGGTCCGCGCCGGCGGCGGCCTGACGGTCGCGGCGGCCGGACGGTAGCCGGATCCACCAGCCGGGGACGCCGCGCCGCAGTGAGCCTTTAGCATGGGCGACGACGTCGACGAACGGAGAAATGTCCCGTGATCACCGCGATCGTGCTGATCGACTGCGCCACCGACTCCATCCCCGAGGTCGCCGAGACGCTGGCCAACCTCCCGGGCGTCAGCGAGGTCTACTCGGTGGCGGGCCACGTCGACCTGATCGCCATGGTCCGGGTCCGCGAGTTCGAGCAGATCGCCCAGGTCATCGCCGGCAACATCTCCAAGGTCCCCGGCGTGCTCAACACCGAGTCGCACATCGCGTTCCGGGCGTACTCGCAGCACGACCTCGAGGAGGCGTTCGCCATCGGGCTGGCCAACGCCGACTGAATGCGAGGCGGCCGGCCCGCCCCGGAGGACGGACCGGCCACCATCGGCCGTACGACGTCAGCTGACGCCCGGAGCCGGCGTCTCAGTGGTGCCCGGAGACGGCGACTCGGTGCCCGGGGACTCGGTGGTGCCACCCGGAGACGGGGTACCGGTGCCGCCGGGGCTCGCCGTGCCGGTCGGGGTGGCCTGCGGGACCGGGACGCCCAGGGTCTGGGCCAGGGCCACCAACGCGTCGTAGTGCGCCTGGAGGACCGGCAGGGCGTCCTGGGCCAACTGGACCACCGACTGCTCGGAACCCTGCGAGATCTCGGTCTGGGTGGCCTGGATCGCCTGGACGTGACCGGCCAGCTCAGCGGTCACCCACGCCTTGTCGAACTCGGCGCCGCTGAGGTTGTTCAGCCGGTCGATCACCTTCTGCTCGTCCGCGGTGGGCTCGCTGGGCAACTGCACGTTCAGCTGCTGCGCGGTGCTCTGCACCGTCTGGTCCAGCTGGGTGTGGTCCGTCACGAACTGCTTGCCGAGGTCCTTGACCTGCTGGTTCTGGCCCTTCTGCTGCGCCACGTTCCCCATGACGATCTCCGCCAGGTTCACCTGATGCAACGCCTGCAGGTACTGCGCGTCCTGCGTGGACGGCTGCGCCGCGGCCTGCGCCGCCGCGGCGGGCGCCAGCCCGACCACCACCAGGGCGGCCAGCAGTCCGAGGCGTTTGAGACCCAACATGTTTCCCCCCCTTTTTCGTTGGACCGCACGGATACCCGGCTGACCGGGGTTATTCCTGCGATTCCACCCGTCCGTGTCGTGGGGTGGCGGGCCTGCGCAGCGGGACCGCCGGGCGACACCGGCGCGGAGGGGGACGGCCGGGACGGCGGGGACGAGCGGGGCCGGAAACGGACGTGGCGCCCGCCGGAGATCCGGCGGGCGCCACGGTCGGGTGTGTCGGTCGGTCAGCGACGGCTCTCGCCGCTGCCGATCTCCTCCCGCTCCGGTCGGGCCTGGACCGGCGGGTGCCCCGGCGAGACCGGCGCCTCGGCCGGCCTCTCGATCGGGTAGAAGAAGCCCCGGATCGCCGGGCCGAGGGCACCGAGCCGGTTCATCTTCTTCGGCACCACCCAGCCGACGTAGTCCAGCTCGGCGTGCCCGTCGTGGCCGTCGACCGCGGCGAGCGGCTGGTGGACCTCGACGAACCGGCCGTCCGGCAGCCGCTTAATGATGCCGGTCTCCACGCCGTGGGCCAGCACCTCCCGGTCGTGCTGCTGAAGACCCAGGCAGAGCCGGTAGGTGAAGTAGTAGGCCAGCGGCGGGACGATCAGCAGACCGACCCTGCCCGCCCAGGTCATCGCGTTCAGGCTGACTTGGAACGTGTCCGCGATCACGTCGTTGGCGCCGGAGAGGGTCAACACCAGCCAGAATGCCACGGCCATCGAGCCCGCGGCGGTCCGGGCCGGCACGTCCCGGGGGCGCTGGAGCAGGTTGTGGTGCTTGTGGTCCTTGAGCTGCCGCGCCTCCAGGAACGGGTAGAGCAGGGAGATCCCGACCAGGATGCCGGGCAGCACCACCGTCGGCCAGAAGATCGGCGGGATGACGTAGCCGTTGCCGATCGGGATGGTGATCTGCCACGCCGGCATGAGGCGGGTCGAGCCGTCGAGGAACATGACGTACCAGTCGGGCTGGCTGGCGGCGGACACCACCCACGCCTCGTACGGGCCGAAGTACCAGATCGGGTTGATCTGGAAGAGGCCGCCCATCAGCGCGATCACGCCGAACACGACCATGAAGAAGCCGGCCTGCTTGAGCGTGTAGCGCGGGTAGAACCGCTCGCCGACCACGTTCTCGTTGGTCCGGCCGGGGCCGGGCCACTGGGTGTGCTTCTGCTTGAAGACCAGACCGAGGTGGGCGGTGATCAGCGCCACCAGCAGAGCCGGGATGAGCAGCACGTGGACGATGAAGAACCGGCTGATGATGATCTCGCCCGGGAACTCGCCGCCGAAGATCGACGAGCTGATCCAGGAGCCGATCACCGGGATGGAGAGAATGATCGCGGAGGCGATCCGCAGGCCGGTGCCGGAGAGGCCGTCGTCCGGCAGCGAGTAGCCGGTGAAGCCGGCCAGGAAGCCGACCCAGAACAGCAGCGAGCCGATGATCCAGTTCGCCTCACGCGGCTTGCGGAACGCGCCGGTGAAGAAGACCCGCAGCATGTGCACCACGATCGCGGCCATGAACAGCAGCGCCGCCCAGTGGTGCATCTGCCGCATGATCAGACCGCCCCGGACCTCGAACGACAGGTTCAGGCTGGAGGCGTACGCGGCCGACATCGGGGTGCCGCGCAGCGGGGCGTAGCTGCCGTTGTAGACGACCTCGTTCATCGACGGATCGAAGAAGAAGGTCAGGAAGACACCGGTCAGCAGCAGCACGATGAACGAGAAGAGCGCGATCTCGCCGAGCAGGAAGGACCAGTGGTCCGGGAAGACCTTGTTCAGCAGCGCGCGCAGCGGGGTGGCCGCCTGGAAGCGGTCGTCCAACGCACCGGCGGTCTTGCCCGGCACCGTTGCCATGTCAAGTTTTCTGCGCTTCATGGCCGCTCCCAGAAGTCGGGGCCGATGGTTTCGGTGTAGTCCGACTTCGCCACGAAGAAGCCCTCTGCGTCCACCTCGATCGGCAGCTGCGGGAGCCGCCGGCTGGCCGGGCCGAAGATGGGTCGGGCGTTGTCGGTGATTTGGAACTGTGACTGGTGGCACGGGCAGAGCAGGCGGTTGGTCTGCTGCTCGTACAGGCTGGCCGGGCAGCCGGCGTGCGTGCAGATCTTGGAGAACGCCGCGTAGTTGCCCCACATGTAGTCGCCGTGGCCGACCCGCGCGTTGTTGGCGCGCGAGTCTCGCGCGTCGTCCTCGCGCATGTGGATCAGCAGGGTCGGCGAATCGGCGTGCTTGTTGCTCACGCCGTGCTCGATGCCCGGGAACACCGTGATCTGGCCGCCGGCGCTGATGTCCGCCGGGCGGACCGGCCGGCCGTCCTCGCGGACCAGCCGGATCTGCTTGCCGCCCTCGGCCGGCGCGAAGCCGGTGGTGAACATCTGGTTGTCCTTGTGCGGGTCGGAGATCAGGCCGCCGACCAGCGGCGCCGCGACGACCGCGCCGACCGGCGCGAGACCGGCGAGCAGCGAGATGCCGAGCAGCGGCCGGCGCCGTACGCCCATCTCGTCGGCCAGGTACAGCATGGTCGCACCGGTGATCTTGCGATCGTCCGGGGAACTCGGCTGGTCGTGCCGGTCCTGGATCGAGACCTCCTTGGGCAGCAGCTTCTTGCCCCAGGTGAGGATGCCGAAACCGATGCCGAGGAGCGCGACGCCCAGGGTGAGGCCGAGCAGCGGGGTGTAGTACTTGTCCCCGCCGCGGCCGGCCTTCCACTCCCACGGCCACCAGATGTAGATGACCAGGAAGGCGGTCGAGGCCAGGCCGGTCAGCAGGAACATCCCGGAGACCAGCCGGGTCAGCCGGCGCTCGGCCCTGGTGCCGGGGACGACCTGCGGCTCGTAGTGGACGATCTCGATGTCGTCCCGCCGGGCGCCCTCCTCGACGATGTCGAACCGGGAGAGCCGGGGGTCGTTCACGTCGAGCGGCTCCCGGCCCTGCGGGGCCTGGTGCTCGGTGTGGGTGCTCATGCCGTCACCTCGCTACGGGCGGCGCCGGAGCCCGGCACCGCAGCACTGAAACGAATGATCCGCTCGGTCACGACTTGCCCGCAATCCACAGGCTCGCGAAGACCAGCGCGACGATGCCGATCAGGAAAGCCGCCAGACCCTCGGTGGACGGCCCGTACCGGCCGAGGCTGAAGCCGCCCTGGTCCTGGTTGTGCTTCAGGTTCTCCTGGATGTAGGCGATGATCTGCGCCTTCTGCTCCGGCCGCAGCTGGTTGTCGCCGAACACCGGCATGTTCTGCGGGCCGCTCAGCATGGCGGCGTAGATCTGCCGGTCGCTCGCCGGCTTCAGGTTCGGAGCGTACTTGCCGGAGGAGAGGGCGCCGCCGCGACCGCCGAAGGCGTGGCACTGCGAGCAGTTGATCCGGAACAGCTCACCACCGGCGGAGATGTTCGCGCCCTCGTGCAGGTTGTTGCCCGCGGGCACCTGCGGACCGCCACCCAGCTCCTGGATGTACTGGCCGAGCTGGCGCACCTGCTCGTCGGTGAACTGCGGGGGCTTCCGCATGGCCTGGGCTTCCTGCCGGGCCAGCGGCATCCGACCGCTGCCGACCTGGAACTCGACCGAGGCCGAGCCGACTCCGATCAGGCTCGGCCCGCGTCCCTCGACACCCTGGGCGTTGCGACCGTGACAGGTCACACAGCTCACGTCGAACAGCGCCTTGCCCTCGCCGGCGGCCGCGCTCATCGGCGGGTTTTCCTGCGCCTGCACGCCGGGGGCGAAGACGGTGTAGGCGCCGCCGGCCAGCGTCAGCGCGGCGATCAGCCGGACCGCGGCGCCCAGCCGGCGGCGGCCCCTGCTGCGCGCTACGGGCCGCCCGCGCAGGCGCGCGAGCAGACCGCGTCGGCGGTCGTTGTCAGAAGTCATGACCTGTGTCCTTAACCGGTTGGACCTTGTCTCAGGGGGACGGGGCAGCGGCGCGGTTCGTGACGCGCCAAGATCACTGGAGCCAGTAGATCATGGCGTAGAGGCCGATCCACACGACGTCGACGAAGTGCCAGTAGTACGACACGACGATCGCCGACGTGGCCTGCGCCGGGGTGAACCGGCCCATGGTGGTGCGGATCATGAAGATGATGAAGGCGATCAGACCGCCGGTCACGTGCAGACCGTGGAAGCCGGTGGTCAGGTAGAACATCGACCCGTAACCGTCTCCGTTGATCTTGACGCCCTCTTCCACCAGGTTGCGGTACTCGTTCGCCTGGCCGAGCACGAAGATCAGACCCATCACGAAGGTGATCGTGAACCAGCGCCGCAGGGCGTGGACGTCACCCTTCTCCGCCGCGAAGACACCGAGCTGGCAGGTCACCGAGGACAGCACCAGGATCACCGTGAAGGTGGTCGCGTACGGGATCTTCAGGATCTCGGTGTGCTTCTCCCACTGCTCCGGCGCCGCCGCGCGGATGGAGAAGTACATCGCGAACAGCGCCGCGAAGAACATGAGTTCGCTGGAGAGCCACACGATCGTCCCGACGCTGACCATGTTGGGTCGGGTCAGGGAGTGGATCCGGCTCTTGTCAATGGCTGGGGCCGCAGTCACGCGGTCATTATTGCCCTTGGCCGGGACCGGCGATCAGCGGGGTGGCAAACCTGCGCCTTCCGTGGCCCGATAGGGCTGGTCCGGTTCGCCTGACCTACCCTGAAAAGCGTGCTGCACGTCGATCCGATCTTCGCCGCGACCTCGGTCGCCCCGTCGACCCTCACGGCGGGGGGCGAGGCCGTCCCGCCGCCCTTCACCGTGGCCCGAGTGTTCACCGAGACCCGGCTGGACAGCTGGCTCGCCCTCGGGCTGGTCGTCGCCGCCGGGCTCTACCTCTACGGCGTCTACCGGCTGCGGCTGCGCGGCGACCGCTGGGCGGTCGGCCGCACCGTCTGCTTCCTCGGCCCGGGGCTGGGCGGCATCGCCTCGGTCACGGTCAGCGGGCTGCACGCGTACGACACCGCGCTGCTGTCGGTGCACATGATCCAGCATATGGTGCTGTCCATGGTGGCGCCGATCTTCCTGGCCCTCGGCGCGCCGGTGACGCTCGCCCTGCGCACCCTGCCGGTCCGCCCGCGCAAGCGGCTGCTCGCGATCGTGCACAGCCGGGTCGCCCGGGTCTACACCTTCCCGCTGGTGGCGTTCGCCATCTTCGTGGCCAACCCGTTCGTGCTCTACTTCAGCGACCTGTACCACTACACCCTCGAGCACGCCTGGGCGCACGAGCTGGTGCACGCGCACTTCATCATGACCGGCTGCGTGTTCTTCTGGCCGCTGGTCGGCCTGGACCCGCTGCCGGGGCGCTGGCCTTACCCGGCCCGGGCGCTGCTGATGGTGCTCTCCGTGCCGTTCCACACCGTGCTCGGGCTGACCATCATGCAGAGCACCACGCTCTTCGGCGGCGACTGGTACCCGTCGCTGCACCTGAGCTGGTCGAACCCGTGGGACGACCAGGTGGTGGCCGGTGGCGTGCTCTGGGCCGGCGGCGAGTTCGTCAGCGTCACCATGCTGGCCGTACTGGTCGTCCAGTGGGTGAAGCAGTCCGAGCGGGAGGCCCGCCGGGTGGACCGCGAGCTGGACCGCCAGGAGGCCCGGCAACGCGCCGCCGAGTCGGCCGCCTGACCGGTCCCGGAGGGTACGCCCACCGGCCGGCCAGGGCGGGCCGTCCAGCCCGATGTGACGACCGCTACCATCAGCGGGCAGCTACGAGGTGGGAGCCAAGCCAGCCATGAGTGAGCGCAGCGAACGAATCATCAGGCCCAGTGCGATGGGTCCTCATGACGGCACGGAGCGAAGCGGAGTGCCGGCATGAGCGATCGTCTTTGCACCGTCCTGCTCTACAGCGACGACCCCGAGGTCCGCGACCGGATGCGGCTGGCCGTCGGCACCCGGCCCGCGCCGGGGCTCGAGATCGAGTTCGTCGAGGCCTCCGACTACGCCGAGTGCGTCCGGCTGGTCGACGACTACGAGATCCACCTGCTCCTGCTCGACGGCGAGGCCACCCCGGGCGGCGGCATCGGCATCGCCCGGCAGATCAAGGACGACCGGGACGACGCCCCGCCGACCTGCGTGGTGATCGCCCGGGCGGCCGACCGCTGGCTGGCCGCGTACGCCGAGGTCGACGCGACGCTGGTGCACCCGCTGGACCCGGTGACCACCGGCACCACCGTCGCCGAGCTGCTGCGGCGTACGCCCGCCGCGGCCTGAGCCACCCCCTCGGCGCCACGGCATCGCGGCCGTGCGCGACGTCGTTCCTCACCCGCATCTCCACGCCCGCTCGGGAGGCCCGCCATGGGCGAACGGACCTGGCCGCTGCTGCTCAACGCGCTGCTGCGCGGCGAGGAGCTCACCACCGCCGACACCGCCTGGGCGATGGACGAGATCATGACGGGTGCGGCCACCCCGGCCCAGGTCGCCGGCTTCGCCGTGGCGCTGCGCGCCAAGGGTGAGACCCCGGCCGAGCTGGCAGGCCTGGTGGAGGCGATGCTCGGCCGCTCCGTCGAGGTGGTGCTGCCCGAGGAACTGCGCCGCACCGCCCTGGACGTGGTCGGCACCGGCGGTGACCTCGCGCACACGGTCAACATCTCCACCATGACCGCGCTCGTGGTGGCCGGTGCCGGGGTACGCGTGGTCAAGCACGGCAACCGGGCCGCCTCGTCCTCCTGCGGCACCGCGGACCTGCTGGAGTACCTGGGCGTCCCGCTGGACCTGACCCCCGAGCAGGTGGCCCGGTGCGTCGACGAGGCGGGCATCGGCTTCTGCTTCGCGGCCCGGTTCCACCCCGGCATGCGGCACGCCGGCCCGGTGCGCCGGGAGATCGGCGTGCCCACCGCGTTCAACTTCCTCGGCCCGCTGACCAACCCGGCCCGCCCCCGGGCGGCGCGGTCGGCTGCTTCGACCTGCGGATGGCGCCGGTGATGGCCGCCGTCTTCGCCGACCGCGGCGACTCGGTGATCGTGATGCGCGGCGAGGACGGGCTGGACGAGTTCACCACCGCCGCGCCGACCCGGGTCTGGGTGGCCCAGCAGGGCACGGTGAGAGAGTCGCTGCTGGACGCGGCCGACCTCGGCGTGTCCCGGGCCACCCTGGCGGACCTGCGGGGGGGAGACGCGGCGTACAACGCCGGGGTGGCGCGGCGGCTGCTGGCCGGCGAGACCGGCCCGGTCCGCGACGCCGTGCTGGTGAACGCCGCGGCGGCGCTGGCCACCCAGGGGCCGCTGGACGGTGACCTGATCGAGGCGCTGCGGGCCGGGATGGCCGCCGCCGCCGAGTCCATCGACTCCGGCGCCGCCGCCGGCGCGCTCGACCGCTGGCTCGAGGTCGCCGGCACGCTCTGACCGCCGCCGCGGCGCACCCGTCCGCATCCGGGGCGCGGCCGGCATGCGCCGGTCCGGTTCCGGTCGGGCGGTCCGAAACGGAAGTGTCGGACCCGCGTGCCAAACTACATGGGAGTAATTTTCCGCTTTCCGCCGATGGCGGCCCTGCCCGTCGGCGGGCACCGGAGCGAGAGGAGACGCCCGTGTCGGACCGCGAGCTCTACTGCGACAGCTGCGAGGGCGTTGTGCCGTTCGAGGCCCCGCCCTGCGCCGACGGCCACGGCGTCGACTGTCCCGAGCTGGTCTGCACCGGCTGCGGCGCGGCCGTGCTGATCGCCACGTTCACCTTCCGCGCCCCGCGGCTGGCCAGCCGCCGCCGCGTCACGCCCCACCGCCGCGCCGCCTGACCCACGCCCTCGCCGGCACCGT
Source organism: Micromonospora sp. ATA51 (assembly GCF_016802855.1). Lineage (NCBI taxonomy): Bacteria > Bacillati > Actinomycetota > Actinomycetes > Micromonosporales > Micromonosporaceae > Micromonospora > Micromonospora sp. ATA51. The sequence continues at coordinate 9,595 of NZ_JAEVHJ010000079.1, forward strand.
CGGCCCGGCCCGTCCCAGTCCGGCTTCCACGTCACCTCGCCGAGCTGGCGCGAACGAGGCCCGTCCGACACCGCCACATCGGCGATGTCCGCCGTCCGAAGCCGCCCTGACGGCGAACGGCCCGCGTCCTGCCAGGACGCGGGCGTTCGAAAGCCGTCAGCTCAGTGCTCGGCGGTGCGGCGGGTGCCGGTGTAGTACTCGAAGAGCAGGCCACAGGCGGCGAAGATGACCGTCACCAGGCCCAGGCCCAGCAGCCAGAACTGCCAGAAGACCAGCCCCAGACCGGCGACCGCGGCGGCCAGCGCCAGCCCGAACGGCCAGTAGCTGCCCGGGCTGAAGAAGCCGACCTCGCCCGCGCCGTCGGCGATCTCGGCGTCCGCCCGGTCCTCCGGGCGCAGGTCGATGCGCCGGGAGACGAACCAGAAGAAACCACCGCACATCGCGCAGAGCAGGAAGGCCAGCAGCAGCGCCACCGTGCCGACCCACTCGACCCGGCTGCCCTCGCCGTACGTCCAGGCGCCGTAGAGGATCGCGATGCCGAAAAGGAACGTCCCGACGATCAGGAAGATTTTCCACTCGGTCTTCATGCCGGATCCCTCAGCTTCCCGCGCCGGCCGAGGCGTCGCTCGGGTTGAAGTTGTTCTTGTCGCGCCGGGTGTTGAACGGCTCCGTCTTCGTGGCGTACTCGGGCCCGCCGATCGCCTTGAGCGCCTCCTGCGTCGACTTGCCGGCCTTCTTGGCCGCCAGGAACTGCTCGTACTTCTCCGGCGAGACGACCCGCACCTCGAAGTTCATGAAGGCGTGGTAGCTGCCGCACAGCTCGGCGCAGCGACCGACGTACGCGCCCTCCCGGTCGAGGCTGGAGATCTCGAAGACGTTGCGGATGTTGCCCGGCATGACGTCCCGCTTGAACAGCAGCTCCGGCACCCAGAAGGAGTGGATGACATCGCGGCTCTGCTCCTCGAACCGGATCGACTTGCCGGTCGGCAGGACCAGCACCGGGATGACCTCGCTGGTGCCGAGGACCGAGGCGACGGTGTTCGCGTCGCGGCCCTGGCCGTCGCGGTAGTTGAACTGCCAGTTCCACTTGAAGGCGACGACCTCGACGGTGACGTCGGGGTTCTTCGTCGTCTTGTTCACGTTCGTCTGCACGATCGCCGTGTAGTAGAAGAGCACGGAGACGATCAGGATCGGCGCGATGGTGTAGAGGAACTCCATCGGCATGTTGTAGCGGGTCTGCACCGGCAGGTCGTTGCCCCGCTTCCGGTAGCGGATCACGCACCAGAAGATGAGGCCCCAGACGAACACGCCGACCGCGAGCGCCGCGATGCAGGACGCGATCCACAGGTCGTACATCCGGTGGGACTCGGGGCTGATGCCGCCCTGCGGCCAGCCGAAGCCGCCGAACGTCCGGCCGACGTCGCAGCCGGTGAGCAGAACCAGCAGCGCCGCTCCGCCGAGCCCGAGCCCGGCGAGTCGACCAGCACCACGCCGCCGGCGCCCACCGGCTCCTGGGGAAGCGCTGTGCCGTACGGCCGTCGGCCGTACCTCCGAACTCCTTGCGACCACCTGGTCCTGCCTCCCTAGCGCGCCGCGGTGGTTCTTTCCATCAGCACCGACGGCAAAGGCGTCACCGACGGTCGCAGATTACTCGACCATGACGGGCCTGACCGTGTTGGGGTCACTGTCCGCCCCCATCGGGGGGATCATGCGCGTACCGGCGCGATAGCGTGGGTGTTCGTGAGCGCATCCCCGGTCTACCTGGACGCGGCCACCGCCGCGCCGCTGCACCCGGTCGCCCGGCAGGCGATGCTGGCCGCCCTCGAGGACGGCTGGGCCGACCCCGGCAGGCTCTACACCCAGGCCCGCCGCGCCCGGCAACTGCTCGACGCCGCCCGCGAGGCCACCGCGGCCACGCTCGGCGTCCGCGCCGACGAACTCTCCTTCACCCCCAGCGGTACGACGGCGGCGCACGCCGCCGTGCTCGGCGGGCTGATCGGCCGGCGGCGGGTGGGGGCGATCCTGGTGCACTCCGCGATCGAGCACTCCGCGGTGCTGCACGCCGCCGAGCGACACGTGGCCGGCGGCGGCAGCGCCGTCTCCGTACCGGTGGACCGGGCCGGCCGGCTCGACCTGGACGCCTGGTCGGCGGCGGTCCGGGCGCCCGGGGTGGCGTTCGCCGCGCTGATCGGCGCCAGTCACGAGGTGGGCACCGTGCAGCCGGTGCCGGCGGCGGCCGCCGGGTGCGCCGACGCCGGGGTACCGCTGTACGTCGACGCCGCGCAGTTGATCGGCCGGGCGCCGGTGCCGGCCGGCTGGTCGGTGCTCAGCGCCAGCGCGCACAAGTGGGGCGGGCCACCCGGCGTCGGTCTGCTGGTGGTCCGCAAGGGCACCCGCTGGGAGTCGCCGTTCCCGGCCGACGAGCGGGAGTCGGGGCGTACCCCCGGAGTGTTGAACCTGCCGGCGGTGGTGGCGGCGGCGGCGAGCCTGCGCGCGGCGGCGGCCGACGCGGCGGCCGAGACGACCCGGCTGGCGCCGCTGGTGGACCGGATCCGGCACCGGGTGGCGGCCGAGGTGCCGGACGTGGAGGTGGTCGGCGACCCGGTCGACCGGCTCCCCCACCTGGTCACCTTCTCCTGCCTCTATGTGGACGGCGAGGCGCTGCTGCACGCGCTGGACCGGCGGGGCTTCGCCGTCTCCTCCGGCTCCTCGTGCACCTCGTCGACGCTGCGGCCGTCGCACGTGCTGGAGGCGATGGGGGTGCTCTCGCACGGCAACGTCCGGGTGTCGCTGCACCGGGAGACCACCGAGGCGGACGTCGAGCGGTTCCTCGCCGAGCTGCCCGGCATCGTCGCCGACCTGCGCGCCGAGGCGGGGGTGGTGGGGCTGTGAGCGAGCCGGACGAGGTGCTGGACTGCCGGGGTCAGCGCTGCCCGCTGCCGGTGATCGCCCTGGCCCGCCGACTCCCCCAGCTGCCGGTCGGCGCGGTGCTCCGCGTCCTCGCCGACGACCCCGCCGCGGCGGTGGACATCCCCGCCTGGTGCCGCATGCGCGCCCAGGAGTTCCTCGGCGCCGTAGCGGGCGGATCCAGCTACGACGTCCGGCGGAGCCGGTGACGGGTCAGGCGAGATAGCTGAGGATGGCGGGGAGGGGGTCGGTGGCGACCGTGGTGTCGACCACCAGGCGGGGGCCGATGATCGGCTCGTACTCGGCCCGGCGGAGCAGGGTCTGTTCCCAGGTGGGCAGGTGCGGGTCGGGCTCGGCGGGCAGCCGCGCCTCGACCCGGCGGCGGTGCTCCGCCTCGTCCCCGCAGTGCACCTCGATCACCCGTAGCGGCACGCCGGCCCGCTCCGCCAGGTCGTGCCAGAGGCCCCGAGCGCTGGCCACCGGGTTGACCGCGTCGATCACCACGCTCAGCCCCAGCCCGAGCTGCACCTCGGCGAGACCGGCGACCGCGCCGTAGGCGGCCATCCCGGGCACGTCGCCGACCAGCCCGTACCGGCCCATGGCCCGCTCGACCGGGTCCACCGGCAGGACCGGGGCGTGCAGCGCCGCGCCGAGCCGGACGGCCAGCGTGCTCTTGCCCACCCCGGGCAGGCCGGCGAACGCCACCAGCACCGGACCGACGGCGGCGGCCGCACCGGGGCGGACGGCACCCGGATCCACCCGGCCGGAGACGCCGGGCTGGTCGCGGTCGGGTACCGCGGAGGTCATGGGAGCAGGTGCGGCCGGACGTCCTCGGCGGCCGCGTCGCCGTACGACTCGGCGAGGCGCTTCACGAACAGGTCGCGGCGGACCTCGTACTCCTGGGTGCCGACGGTCTCCAGGACCAGGGTGGCGAGCAGCGAGCCGACCTGGGCGGCCCGCTCCAGGCCCAGCCCCCAGGACAGGGCGGTGAAGAAGCCCGCCCGGAACCCGTCCCCGACGCCGGTCGGGTCGACGGCCTGGATCTCCCGGGCGATCGGGACGTGGATGGTGTCGAAGTCCCGGCCGGCGATCTCCGCGCCGTCCTTGCCCAGCGTGGTGACCCGGACCTTGACCCGCTCCAGCAGCTGCGCGTCGCTGAGACCCGCCTTGCTCTGCAGCAGCGACTTCTCGTAGTCGTTGGTCATCAGGTACTCGGCGCCGTCGATCAGGCCGAGCACGTCCGCGCCGTCCATCCGGGCCAGCTGCTGGGACGGGTCGGCGACGAAGGCGTACCCGCGCTCCCGGCACTCGGCCGAGTGCCGGATCATCGCCTCGGGGTCGTTGGCACCGACCAGCACCAGGTCGAGGCCGCCGAGCCGCTGGGCCACCGGGGCCAGCTCGATGTTGCGGGCCTCGCTCATCGCCCCCGCGTAGAAGGAGGCGATCTGGCACATGTCGGTGTCCGTGGTGCAGACGAAGCGGGCGGTGTGGGCCACCTCGCTGACGTGCACCGAGTCGCAGTCGACCCCGTGCCGCTCCAGCCAGGAGCGGTAGTCGGCGAAGTCGGCCCCGACGGCGCCCAGCAGCACCGGGCGCAGCCCGAGCTGTGCCATGCCGAAGGCGATGTTGGCCGCCACCCCGCCCCGGCGCAGCACCAGGTCGTCCACCAGGAAGGACAGCGACACCTTGTGCAGCTGGTCGGCGAGGAGCTGGTCGGCGAAGCGACCGGGGAAGCTCATCAGGTGGTCGGTGGCGATCGAGCCGGTCACGGCGATCTTCATGTCAGCCCTCGGGGTCGGCAGCACGGCGCCGGTCAGCCTACCGGCCCGTTCGGCACGCCGGTCGCGGGTCGGTCGAGAACCGGTCGACCCACGCATACCCGGACGCCACCCGCCCGGACACCCGGGAGACACGAAGAAACGGCGGGACACCCGCGAAGGGTGGTCCCGCCGTTTTCGTCACGTCACCGTCGACCGGTACGGGCCGGCCGGCGTCGACTCAGCTGAAGGAGTCGCCGCAGGCGCAGGAGTTGCCGGCGTTCGGGTTGTCGATGGTGAAGCCCTGGGCGTCGATCCGGTCGGCGAAGTCGATCGTCGCGCCGGCCAGGTAGGGGGCGCTCATCCGGTCGACGACGACCTCGACACCGTCGTAGTCGGTGACGATGTCACCGTCGAGCGACCGCTCGTCGAAGAAGAGCTGGTACCGCAGGCCGGAGCAGCCGCCCGGCTGCACCGCGATCCGGAGCCGCAGGTCGTCGCGGCCCTCCTGCTCGATCAGGGCCTTGACCTTCTGCGCCGCGACGTCGGTGAGGACGACGGAAGTAGGGGCCTTGGCCTCGGTCGACTCGGTCTGCGCTGGCGTGGTCACGTGGAAATCTCCCTGCGCGGTATGGGTCCGGACGCACTGGCCAACGTCGCGCGTCCGCCAGTGATTCCCGGTGTGGTCCAGATCCGATCGTACGCCGCCCCGGCGGGCGTCACCTCCGGTGGCGTGCTCCGGGGCGGGTGAGCCGCGCCGCAGGCAGCGGCCGCTCAGCGGCTCCACTGCCGGGCCAGCCGGGCGCCGAGCGCCCGCAGCCCCTCGGCGGGCCGGCCCATCGCCGCCTCCACCCCGCCGCGTTCCTCGCCGCCGAAGTGCTCCACCAGGCTGTACGCCTCGGTGACCCCGGCCGCGGCGGCCTCCCGGCGGCCCGTGCTCACCCGTCCCGCCAGCACCACGCAGGGCACGCCGCGGTCCCGGGCGGCCCCGGCCACCCCGGCCACCACCTTGCCGCGCAACGACTGGTGGTCGAAGGAGCCCTCCCCGGTGATCACCAGGTCGGCGCGGTCGAGCGCGGCGTCCAACCCGATGGCCCGGGTGACCAGGCCGATGCCGGACTCGCACCGGCCGCCGAGCGCCAGGATCGCCGCGCCCAGCCCGCCGGCCGCGCCGCCGCCGGGCAGCGCGCCCAGCCCCGGCGGGCAACCGGGCAGCTCGCGTTCCAGCACGGCCGCGAAGCGTTCCAGCGCGGCGTCGAGGAGTAGCACGTCCGCCCGGGTGGCGCCCTTCTGCGGGCCGTAGACGTTGCTGGCGCCGTGCAGCCCGAGCAGCGGGTTGTCCACGTCGGTGGCGGCCACCAGGTCCGCCCCGCGCAGCCGGGGCGCGCCGTCCAGCGCGGCCACCGCGGCGAGCGCCGCTCCCCCGTACGGCAGGGCGTGGCCGGCCTGGTCGAGGGGGGTGACGCCGAGCGCGGTGAGCATGCCGGCGCCCCGTCGTTGGTGGCGGAGCCACCCAGCCCGACCACCACGGTCCGGCCGGCCTCGACGGCGGCGGCCACCAGCAGCCCCAGCCCGTACGAGGTGGTGGCCTTCGGGTCCCGCTCGGCGGCGGTGAGCAGGTGCAGCCCGCACGCCTGGGCGCTCTCCAGGTAGGCCACGCCGTCGTCGGTGAGCAGGATCTCACCGGCGGCGGGCCGGCCGAGCGGGTCCACGGTCGGCACCGGCAGCCGCCGGCCGCCGAGCGCCTCGGCGAGGACGGCGACGAAGCCGGGCCCGCCGTCGGCGAGCGGCCGGATCAGCAGGTCGTCGCCGGCGGCCACCTCCCGCCAGCCGTCGGCCACCGCGGCGGCCACCTCCTGAGCCGGCAGCGTGCCGGCGAACTTGTCCGGGCAGAGCAGCACGCGCATGCCCAGCAGTGTGGCAGCCCACACCTGGAGCGGCTGCGCGCCGGTCCCGCTGTGGGACCATGGGAGGCGTGACTTCGACCTGGGTTGAACCCTCCAACACCGCCACTGCGCTGCTGCTCCTCGGCCGCGGCAGCGACCCCGCCACCGAGCGTGGCGTGGAGTGTCCGGGTGACCTCCCCGCGCCGAGCGACCCGGACCTGGTGGCCCGGGCGGCGGCGGCCAAGGCCGCGCTCGGCACGAAGGTGTTCGTGCTGGGCCACCACTACCAGCGCGACGAGGTGATCCAGTTCGCCGACGTGACCGGCGACTCGTTCAAGCTCGCCCGCGAGGCGGCGGCCCGACCCGACGCGGAGTACATCGTCTTCTGCGGCGTGCACTTCATGGCCGAGAGCGCGGACATCCTCACCTCGGACGCGCAGAAGGTGATCCTGCCGGACCTGGCCGCCGGCTGCTCGATGGCCGACATGGCGGTGCTGTCGCAGGTCGAGACCGCCTGGGACGTGCTGACCGAGCTGGGCGTCGCGGCCGACACCGTCCCGGTGACGTACATGAACTCCTCGGCGGACATCAAGGGCTTCGTGGGGCGCAACGGCGGGGTGGTCTGCACCTCGTCGAACGCGAAGCGGGCGCTGGACTGGGCGTTCGAGCAGGGGTCGAAGGTGCTCTTCCTGCCCGACCAGCACCTGGGCCGCAACACGGCGGTGCTGGAGATGGGCTTCTCGCTGGACGACTGCGTGCTCTACGACCCGCACAAGCCGAACGGCGGGCTGACCGCGGAGCAGCTGCGCGACGCGAAGATGATCCTGTGGCGCGGGCACTGCTCCGTGCACGGCCGGTTCACCCTGGACAGCGTCAACGACGTCCGGGAGCGGGTGCCGGGGGTGAACGTGCTGGTCCACCCGGAGTGCCGGCACGAGGTGGTCACCGCCGCCGACCAGGTCGGCTCCACCGAGTACATCATCAAGACCATCGAGGCGGCCCCGGCCGGCTCGGCCTGGGCGGTCGGCACCGAGCTGAACCTGGTCCGCCGGCTGGCGCTGGCCCACCCCGACAAGCAGATCATGTTCCTGGACAAGGCGGTCTGCTACTGCTCGACGATGAACCGGATCGACCTGCCGCACCTGGTCTGGGCCCTCGAAGAGCTGGTCGCCGGCCGGGTGGTCAACCAGATCACCGTGGACCCGGACACCGCGCACCACGCCCGGGTGGCGCTGGACCAGATGCTGGCCCTGCCGGGCGCCTGATCACCCTGGGTCACATCGCTGGTACGGAAACGCGCCGGACACCCCGGTTCGTGCCCTCGCTGGCGATGTGACCGATTCCAATTTCCTCACGGACGGCTATGCTGCCGGGGCGACAATATGCGGGCCGTTTTCACCTGGCCGCGTTTCGGGTAGCGATGCAGATCGTGGGCCCCAACCATCTACACGGCAGCACCAACGCGCTGGAGGTTGCGTTGACCGACGACGTCCTGGTCGTACACGGAGGCACTCCGCTCGAAGGGCGGATCCGCGTGCGCGGCGCGAAGAACCTCGTTTCCAAGGCCATGGTCGCCGCCCTGCTGGGTGACTCCCCCAGCCGGCTGTTCGACGTGCCGCGGATCCGCGACGTCGAGGTGGTCCGCGGGCTGCTCGGCCTGCACGGGGTGAAGGTGACCGACGGCGACGAGGACGGCGAGCTGGTCTTCGACCCGTCCAACGTCGAGAGCGCCAGCACCGACCAGATCAACGTGCACGCCGGCTCCAGCCGGATCCCGATCCTGTTCTGCGGGCCGCTGCTGCACCGGCTCGGCCACGCCTTCATCCCGGACCTGGGCGGCTGTCACATCGGGCCGCGCCCGATCGACTTCCACCTCCAGGCGCTGCGCGAGTTCGGCGCGACCGTCGACAAGACCCCGGAGGGGCTGCACCTGTCCGCGCCGAACGGGCTGCACGGCACGAAGTTCGCCCTGCCGTACCCGAGTGTGGGCGCCACCGAGCAGGTGCTGCTGACCGCGGTGATGGCCGAGGGCGTCACCGAGCTGCGCAACGCGGCGGTGGAGCCCGAGATCATCGACCTGATCTGCATCCTGCAGAAGATGGGCGCGATCATCAAGGTGCACACCGACCGGGTGATCGAGATCCAGGGCGTGAAGAAGCTGCACGGCTACACCCACCGGCCGATCCCGGACCGGATCGAGGCGGCGAGCTGGGCGGCGGCGGCGCTGGCCACCCGGGGCGACGTCGAGGTGCTGGGCGCGCAGCAGGCCGACATGATGACCTTCCTCAACGTCTTCCGCTCGGTCGGCGGCGAGTACGAGGTGACCGACGCCCGGCCGCCGAAGCTGGGCGACCCGGGCCAGGAGGGCGGCATCCGCTTCTGGCACCCCGGCGGCGAGCTGAACGCGGTGGCCCTGGAGACCGACGTGCACCCCGGCTTCATGACCGACTGGCAGCAGCCGCTCGTGGTGGCGCTGACCCAGGCCCGGGGCCTGTCGATCGTCCACGAGACGGTCTACGAGCAGCGGCTGGGCTACACCGAGGCGCTGAACACGATGGGCGCGAACATCCAGGTCTACCGGGACTGCCTGGGCGGCACCCCGTGCCGCTTCGGCCGGCGCAACTTCAAGCACTCCGCGGTGATCGCCGGTCCGAGCAAGCTGCACGCCGCCGACCTGGTCATCCCGGACCTGCGGGCCGGTTTCAGCCACCTGATCGCGGCGCTCGCCGCCGAGGGCACCTCCCGGGTGTACGGCGTCGACCTGATCAACCGGGGCTACGAGGACTTCGAGAAGAAGCTGGCCGACCTGGGCGCGCACGTCGAGCGTCCGTGACGTCACACCGCTCTTCCCGCGCCCGGTGCACCCGCGATGTGCACCGGGCGCGGCTGTTTGGCTACCCTTCACCACGTGCCGTCGCTGTTTCGCCGCAAGCCCGCCGACCTCGTCGATGAGTCCGTCACCTCGGTGACGACCGACGAGGAGTCCGTCAACGCCCGCCCCCGGGGCTACACCCCGAGCAAGAAGGAGCTGGGCCAGGTCACGCCGAAGCGGCCGACCGCCGGCCGGCGACTGAGCGCGCCGAGCCGGCCGCTGACCAAGGAGGAGGCGCGGGAGCAGCGCCGCGCGTCCCGGGCCGAGGCGGCCTCGGAGTTCCGCCGCGAGGGCGGGCCGCGCGACCGGGGCCCCGAGCGGCTGCTCGCCCGGAACGTGGTCGACTCCCGGCGTACGGTCGGCACCTGGTTCTTCGGCGGCGCGCTGATCGTGCTGGTCGGCTCCAACCAGGCCATGCCGCCGATCGTCCGGCTGATCTCCAACGTGCTGTGGGGCGCGCTCGCGCTCGGCGTGGTGGTCGACTCGGTGCTGATCTCCCGCAAGATCAAGAAGCTGATGCGGGAGCGGTTCCCGAAGAGCAACGAGAAGCTCGGCTCGCTCTACCTCTACGCGATCATGCGGTCGATCACCTTCCGCCGGATGCGCGCCCCCCAGCCGCAGGTGAACATCGGCGACAAGATCTGACCCCACGCACGTCGACGAAGGCCCCGGGCGCCCACCCGGGGCCTTCGTCACACCTGGGCCGGGCTGCGGTACAGCCGGGCCACGACCTCCTCGATGTCCGGCTCGACGATCGAGATGTCGCGCAGCGCGGCCAGCCCGGCCAGCCCGGCGACCACCTCGGCGACGCCCGCCGACTCCAGCGCGAAGACCAGCCGGTGCCCGTCCGCCTCCACCCGGTGCAGCGGCGCGCCCGGCAGCGTCGGCGGCGCGGGAAGGGCCGTGTCCAGCTCGGCGACGACCAGGCGGCGGGAGCCGTACCGGCTGTGCAGGGCGGCGATCGAGCCGTCGTGCACCACCCGGCCGTGGTCGATCACCACGAGCCGGCGGCAGAGCCGCTCGATGTCGGCCAGGTCGTGGGTGGTGAGCACCAGGGTGGTGTCGCTGGCCCGGCCCAGCTCCGCCAGGAAGCCCCGGACGGCCTGCTTGCTGACCACGTCCAGTCCGATGGTCGGCTCGTCCAGAAAGAGCACCTCCGGGCCGTGCAGGAGGGCGGCGGTCAGCTCGCCCCGCATCCGCTGGCCCAGCGAGAGCTGCCGGACCGGGGTGTCCAGGAACTCGTCGAGGTCGAGCAGGTCACGACAGCGCCGCAGCCGGGTCGCGTGCTCGGCCGCCGGCACCCGGTAGACGTGCCGCAGCAGGTCGAACGAGTCGCGCAGCGGCAGGTCCCACCAGAGCTGGGAGCGCTGGCCGAAGACCACCCCGATGCGCAGCGCCAGCCGGGTCCGCTCGGCCACCGGCCGCAGGCCGCAGACCCGCACCTCCCCCGCCGACGGCATCAGCACGCCGGTGAGCATCTTCAGGGTGGTCGACTTGCCGGCGCCGTTGGGGCCGATGTAGCCGAGCATCTCGCCGCGCTCCACCCGCAGGTCGACCCCGTCGACGGCGGTGACCACCCGCTTCTCCCGGCGCAGCCGGCCGGCCTTCACCCGGACGGTGAACTCCTTGCGCAGCCCGCGTACGTCGATGACCTGGCTCATGACCCCGTGCTCCGGTAGTGGCGGACCCCGACGCGCCAGGCCGTCGCCGCGACGGCGGCGGCCACCAGCGCGACGACCGGCGACGCCCAGCCGGCCCAGGCCGGCAGGCCGAGCGGGTCGGCCCGGCCCAGCAGCGCCAGCGCCGGGTGGTAACTGACGAAGGCGAAGCCCATCCCGTACGCGAAGAGCGTCCGGAACCAGCCGCCGTAGACGGTGACCGGGTACGACGTGAAGTCGCGCCCGCCGTAGGTGACCGAGTTGGCCAGCTCGCCGGAGTCGATCCAGTAGAACGACACCGTCGCCGTGGTCACGAAGACCGCGCCGAAGAAGACCACCGCGGCGAGCGGGGCGACCAGCACCAGCACCAACCGGGCCGGTGTCCAGTCGATCCCGGCCGAGGTGACCGCCACCACCAGCACGGCGAGGCCGAAGAGCGCGCGGGACACCTTGCGCAGCGGCAGGTCCATCAGCAGCAGCTGGGGCAGCGCACCCAACGGACGGACCAGCACGGCGTCGAACAGGCCGGTCCGGACGTACCGGGGCAGCCGCTCGATGTTGCCGACCAGCAGGTCGGCGGTGGCGAACGCGAACGACGACAGTCCGACGATGACCAGCGCCTCGCGCAGCGTGAACCCGCCCAGCTCCCGGGTCACCCCGAAGAGCACCAGCACGGTCACCACGTCGAAGACGGTCGCCCCCACGTTGCCGACCAGGTCCACCACGAACGAGGTCCGGTACGCGGCCTGCGACCGGGCCTGCGCCCCCAGCAGCGCCCGGTACGCGGCCAGCCGCTCAGCCACCCTGCACCACCAGCCGGCGTTCGGCCCGGCGCTGCACCAGCCGGCAGGCGGCGAGGATCAGCACCGCCCAGGCGACCTGGAGCCCCACCAGCCCGAGCTGCGTCGGGGCCGGATCCCGCTCGACCAGCACGTCGAGCGGGGTCTGGAACAGGCTGGGGAACGGGGTGGCGTACCAGAGCGGGAGCTGGAGCCACCCGGGCAGGAAGCGCAGCGGGAAGTAGAGCCCGGCGAGCACCCCGGAGCAGAGCGTCCAGAGGATCACCGCGCCCCGGACGTCCTGCAGCCAGTACGCGGTGGCGTTGACCAGGAACCGGCAGCCGAAGCAGAGCACCACCGCGACCAGTACGGAGAGCGCGAAGAGCGGCACGGTGGCCCACCGCCGGGGCAGGTACACGTCGAAGAAGAGCGGACCGATCAGCACCGGCGGCAGCAGCCGGGAGAGCGAGGCGAACCCCGCGCGGCCCAGGTCGGCGGCCAGGTAGCTGGTCACCGGGTGCACCGGCCGGAGCAGGTCGCTGGCGATCTCCCCGGTCCGGATCCGGTCCGCCAGGTCGGTCCAGCCCCAGAGCAGAATCACCGCCAGCAGGCCCTGCCCGGCCCAGACGAAGGTGGCGAGCTGCGCCCGGTCGTACCCGGCGACGGAGCCGGCCGTGCCGGCCACCGCGAGGAAGATGTAGCAGCGCAGGAAGCCGAAGACCGTGTTGGTGACCACGCCGGCGAGGGCGGCCTGCCGGTAGGTGGCGTGGCGTCGGAAGCCCGCTACTACTATGGCGCCAAATGTCCGAAACCATCGGGTAACGTTTGAGCCCGTGGGCGGCGCCACAGTGGCGGTGACAGAGCCCACGCCGCTACCCTCCTTCCGCAGCCACGACGTGCTGGACCGGGCGACTCTACCGGCACGTGGGGTGCCCAGCGCGACAATTTCCAACGAGGTGACATCGCCGTGAGCGAGCGACGCGAGCCGGCCCCGGAACTCGAAGACCTGCGGAAACTCCTCCGCCTGCCCGGCTGCGCCCGGCCTCCGGGCCGGGCGAGGATCGCAACATCAAGGACAAGGTCGCGCCCGCGTTCCGGACGGGTGGCTGCGCCCGGCCTCCGGGCCGGGCGAGGATCGCAACGGGTAGGAAGCCCTTGAGCAGTACGGCCTTGTCCACGGCTGCGCCCGGCCTCCGGGCCGGGCGAGGATCGCAACACCTTCACCAACGCGCCGTCGACCTCGTACAGGGTGTCGCTGCGCCCGGCCTCCGGGCCGGGCGAGGATCGCAACCAGCGCACCGGATCAACCTTGGCGGCGGCGACCTTGCGCTGCGCCCGGCCTCCGGGCCGGGCGAGGATCGCAACGGTCGGTGACGGCCGTCTCCGGCCACGCCGCATACCGCTGCGCCCGGCCTCCGGGCCGGGCGAGGATCGCAACGCCTTGGTCGTGGCGTCGGTTGCAGCCGCCGCGATGGCTGCTGCGCCCGGCCTCCGGGCCGGGCGAGGGTCGCAACTCTGGGGGGCGGCGAAGGCCAGAGAGACGGGGGCTCAGCTGCGCCCGGCCTCCGGGCCGGGCGAGGATCGCAACCGGATCTTGCAGGGTCAGGATCGTCTGCTGCGCCCAGTGCTGCGCCCGGCCTCCGGGCCGGGCGAGGATCGCAACGTCGTCGCTGTCGCCTCCACCACCGTCGAGGTCCAGCTGCGCCCGGCCTCCGGGCCGGGCGAGGATCGCAACTCGGTGGATTGCTCAGTCCGGGTGTTGGCCTCCGGCCGCTGCGCCCGGCCTCCGGGCCGGGCGAGGATCGCAACGCGAACGGTCGGCCCGGACGGGCGGCGGCCATGGCCTGCTGCGCCCGGCCTCCGGGCCGGGCGAGGATCGCAACACTGCTCGGTGTCTCGCTTCCGGTCACAGGTGGGTTTGTGCTGCGCCCGGCCTCCGGGCCGGGCGAGGATCGCACGTCGGGTGGCTCGGCAAGCTGGTGCTGCGGGAGCTGGCGCTGCGCCCGGCCTCCGGGCCGGGCGAGGATCGCAACTACCCGAACGGCACCATCGAGCCATGGAAGTGTCAGCCCGCTGCGCCCGGCCTCCGGGCCGGGCGAGGATCGCAACTCCTGTCCCGCCGGTACAAGGCCACCGGCCCCACCCGCTGCGCCCGGCCTCCGGGCCGGGCGAGGATCGCAACCAAGGCATCCACCGCCGCTACGTGCTCGTCATCCTCGAGCTGCGCCCGGCCTCCGGGCCGGGCGAGGATCGCAACTCGCGACTGGACACCGCGAGCCGGCTGACGGAG
>NZ_JAEVHJ010000080.1:0-23490 GCF_016802855.1 Micromonospora sp. ATA51
GCCGCGCTCGCGCCGCCCCCGTCGCCGTCCGGCCGGCCCCTGCCCGAGCCACGTCGACCGCCGCCGAGCCGGTGCTCGAGCCTGCCGGCCCGGTGCCCTTCGGCGGGCCGGGCAGCTTCGGGTACGACGACCGCCCGGGCGGGGTGCTCGGGCGGTCGGGCACGCTGGGGCGCTTCCGGGTGGCGGTGGAGAACGGTTCCGGGGAGGACGTGCACGCCTTCGGCGACGCGGTGCAGACGGCGCTCGCGGGTCCGGGGAGCTGGGTGGACAGCGGTCAGCTGCGGTTGCAGCGGGTGTCGGCGGGTGTCGGCTACGACTTCACCATCTACCTCGCGACGGCCCGCACGGCGGGTCGGATGTGTCTGGCCGGGGGCACCGACATCCGGATCGGTGGGCGCCCGTACACCTCGTGCCGGGCCCCGGGCAAGGTCATCATCAACCTGGACCGCTGGCGGCTGTCCGTGCCGCACCTGGTGAAGGCCGGGTTGCCGCTGGAGCGCTACCGGCTCTACGTGATCAACCACGAGGTCGGCCACCAGTTGGGGTACCACCACGAGCGGTGCCCGGGCGCGGGCCGGCCGGCGCCGGTGATGCAGCAGCAGACGCTCTTCCTGAACGGCTGCACGCCCAATCCCTGGCCGTACGTGGCGGGGCGGCGGTACACCGGACCGCCGGTGTGATCGTCCCGAAGACAGTGGTGGGACGGGTTTTGCGCCAAGAGTGGTGAACCCGGCCGGATGCCCGGAATCGCATGGGACGCTGGGGTCATGACGCCGTCGTCCCCTTACGACCCGCCTGCCGAGCCCGACCGCGGCCCGGCCCGTCCCGCTGGCCCGGCCCGGCTCGACTTCGGCCGTCCGCCGGCGGCGACCGGTCACCCGGCGCCGGTCCGACCGACGAGGCGTCGGATGCGGGGTCGCCGTCGGCGCACGCTCCTGCTGCTGGTCGCCCTGCTGGCGGTGGCCGGCACGGCGGCCGGCCTGACCGAGCTCACCCCCCGACCGGCGGACCAGCGACCCGCGGCCGCCGGGAATCCACGGCCGGCCAGCGGGCTCGGTGCGGAACCCCGGGGGGAGCCCGGCCGGTACCCGACCGAGGCCTCCGGCAGCTTCGCCGCCGCCGACGGCCGCTCCCCGGTACGCGGCTACGGCGGCCCGCTGCGCCGCTACCGGGTCGCCGTCGAGCAGGGCGCCGGGCAGGACGTGGACGCCTTCGCCGCGACCGTGGACGAGGTGCTCGGCGACCGGCGCAGCTGGATCGGCTCCGGCGAGCTGCGGGTGCAGCGGGTGGCCGAGGAGGCCGACGCCGACTTCACCATCTACCTGGCCACCCCGGCGACCTCGGAGCGGATGTGCGCCGACGGCGGGCTGACCACCGAGCGGTACACCTCCTGCCGGCTTCCCGGCCGCGTGATCATCAACCTGGCCCGGTGGATGGAGTCGGTGCCCGACTACGGCGCGCCGTTGGTGGTCTACCGCACCTACGTGATCAACCACGAGGTCGGGCACGAGTTCGGCGAGGTGCACCAGGCCTGCCCCGGGCCGGGCGAGCCGGCCCCGGTGATGCAGCAGCAGACGTACGGGTTGGACGGCTGCGTCGCCAACGCCTGGCCGTACGTGGACGGCTCCCGCTACTCCGGCGAGCCGGTCGACGGCATCTGACTATTCCCGCTCCCGCATGTCGGGCGACGTGTCCCTCCTCATGGCCGACCGGTGCTCCGCCGAGCGACAATGGCGCGGTTCACCAACGCCGATCCCGGGGAGTCCACCGTGTCGTTGCCCCCGCTCGTCGAGCCCGCCGCCGAGCTGACCGTTGACGAGATCCGTCGCTATTCGCGCCACCTGATCATTCCGGACGTCGGGGTCGAGGGGCAGAAGCGGCTGAAGAACGCCCGGGTGCTCTGCGTCGGCGCCGGCGGTCTCGGCTCGCCGGCCCTGATGTACCTCGCCGCCGCCGGCGTCGGCACGCTCGGCATCATCGACTTCGACACCGTCGACGAGTCCAACCTCCAGCGCCAGATCATCCACGGCGTCTCGGACGTCGGCCGGTCCAAGGCCGAGTCCGCCGCGGCGTCGATCCGCGAGATCAACCCGCTGGTCCAGGTGGAGATCCACAACACCGCGCTGGACCGGGAGAACGTCAGGGAGATCTTCTCCCAGTACGACCTGATCGTCGACGGCACGGACAACTTCGCCACCCGCTACATGGTCAACGACGCCGCGGTGCTGCTCGGCAAGCCGTACGTCTGGGGCTCGATCTACCGGTTCGACGGTCAGGCGTCGGTGTTCTGGGCCGAGCACGGCCCCTGCTACCGCTGCCTCTACCCGGAGCCCCCGCCGCCCGGCATGGTCCCGTCCTGCGCCGAGGGCGGCGTCCTAGGCGTGCTCTGCGCCTCGATCGGCTCGATCCAGGTCAACGAGGCGATCAAGCTGCTCACCGGCATCGGCGAGCCGTTGGTGGGCCGGCTGATGGTCTACGACGCCCTGGAGATGGAGTACCGCAAGATCAAGGTTCGCAAGGACCCGAACTGCGCGCTCTGCGGCGACAACCCGACGGTCACCGACCTGCTGGAGGACTACGAGGACTTCTGCGGCGCAGTCTCCGAGGAGGCGCAGGAGGCGGTGGTCGACTCGACCATCACCGCGCTGGAGCTGAAGGAGTGGCAGGACGCCGGCAAGGACATCTTCCTGGTCGACGTCCGGGAGCCCGCCGAGTACGAGATCGTGCGGATCCCCGGCTCGACGCTGATCCCCAAGGGCGACATCCTCTCCGGCGAGGCCCTGGTGAAGCTCCCGCAGGACAGGCAGATCGTGCTGCACTGCAAGTCCGGGGTCCGCTCCGCGGAGGCGCTCGCCGCGCTGAAGACGGCCGGCTTCCGCGACGCCGTGCACGTCCAGGGCGGCGTGCTCTCCTGGATCAAGCAGATCGACCCGTCGCTGCCCGCGTACTGAGTCGTCGGTCGAAGGGGCCCTTCCGCTGCCGGGAGGGCCCCTTCGCGTACCCGCCGGGGCCGGGCCACGTCGGCCGAGCTACCGAGGGCGTAACCGCGTTTGCGCCGGTAGCGTTGCCTTCGTGGTCGACTTGGACGCCGCGATCGGCTTCGTCGTGGCTCATGGTGACGCGGTGGACCGCGCCCGCCTCTCCCGGCTGCGCACCGGCACGCCGGTGCCGGTCGAACTGCTCGACGCGGCCGAGGCCGGGCAGGCGTCGGGTGGCGGCTGGCCGGCCACCCTGGGCAGCGACGTCGCCTCGATCGACGCGACCTGCTTCCGCCTCGGCGAGCTGGACGACCTCGGCGCGCTCGGTCGCCCGGCGGCCCGGCACGCCCTCGACTGGCTGGCCGTCCGGCAGCGCCCCGACGGCGGCTGGGACGAGGACCCGGCGCTGGCCGGGTTCGCCCCCGAGTGGGCCCGCCCCGGCGACCCGGAGGCCCAGCTCTACCTCACCGCCAACGCCGGGTTCTGGCTGACCGTCGCCGGGTTGGACGCCCGCGCCGCCGGCCCGCTCGACCATCGCGTCGGCGGGGCGTACGCCGGGGTGGTGCAGGCCGCGGCGCAGGCGGTCGCCGTGCAGCTTGCCCCGGACGGGAGCTGGCCGTCGTTCCTTCCCGCCGGCTGGCTGAGCGCGGCGGTGCTGCACCGGCAGCAGATGTACTACGAGTCGGCGCGGATCCAGGCGGTGCTGGCCGAACGGATCCCGGAGATGTCCCCGGCCGACGTGGCGTGGCTGGCCGCGACGCTGCGCCGGGTCGAGGTGGGCGAGGAGCAGTGGCTGCTGGTGTCGGCGCGCAAGCGGCTCGCCGAGACGCAGCGCAGCGACGGCGGCTGGGACAGCGACGACGGCCACCAGTTCGACGTGCACACCACCCTGCGGGCGATCCGGGCCTGCCGGCCGGCGGTCCCGGCCGTCGTGCCGGCGCAGCGCTCCGCGACCCCGGCGGACCCCGCGCCGCCGCAGGCCGCCCAGCCGAGCGGCTGAGCGGCGCCGCAGTCAGCGCAGGTGCCCGTCCCCGGTGACCACGTACTTGGTGCTGGTCAGCTCGGGCAGCCCCATCGGGCCGCGGGCGTGCAGCTTCTGGGTGGAGATGCCGATCTCCGCGCCGAAGCCGAACTCGCCGCCGTCGGTGAACCGGGTGGAGGCGTTCACCATCACCGCCGCCGCGTCGACCCGGGCCACGAACTCCCGGGCGGTGGGCTGCGAGTCGGTGACGATCGCCTCGGTGTGGCCGGTGCCGTACCGCCGGATGTGCGCGACCGCCGCGTCCAGCGAGTCGACCACGGCGACCGAGATGTCCGCGGACAGGTACTCGGTGGCGAAGTCCTCCTCGGTGGCCGGGACGACCGCGGCGGAGTAAGCGGCGACCCGGACGTCGCCGTGCACGGTCACCCCGGCGTCGGCGAAGGCGGCCAGCGCCGGCGGCAGGAACGCGTCGGCGATCCCCGCGTGCACTAGCAGCGACTCGGCGGTGTTGCAGGTGGACAGGCGCTGGGTCTTGGCGTTCAGGGTGACCGCTACCGCCTTGCCGACGTCGGCGGCGGCGTCCACGTAGACGTGGCAGTTGCCGACCCCGGTCTCGATCACCGGCACCGTCGACTCCTCGACCACGGTCCGGATCAGCGACGCGCCCCCGCGCGGGATCAGCACGTCGACCAGGCCGCGGGCGCGCATCAGCTCCTTGACCGAGTCGCGCGAGCCGGCGTCGAGCAGTTGCACCGCGTCGGCCGGTAGGCCGGCCCCGGCGACCGCGTCGCGGAGCACCGCGACCAGCGCCGCGTTGGAGTGGGCGGCCGAGGAGGAGCCGCGCAGCAGCGCCGCGTTGCCGGACTTCAGGCAGATCCCGGCGGCGTCCACGGTGACGTTCGGACGGGCCTCGTAGATGATCCCGACCACCCCGAACGGCACCCGGACCTGCCGCAGCTCCAGGCCGTTGGGCAGGGTCGAGCCGCGGACCACCTCGCCGACCGGGTCGGGCAGCGCGGCCATCTGGCGCAGCGCGTCCGCGATGCCGGCCACCCGCCCGGGGTCGAGCGCCAGCCGGTCCAGCACGGCCGCGGTCAGGCCGGCCTCCCGCCCGGCCGCCAGGTCCGTCGCGTTCGCGGCGAGGATCTCCGGGGTACGCGCCACCAGCGCGTCGGCCATCGCGGCCAGCGCGGCGTCCTTGACCGTACGGGTGGCGACGGCCAGCGCCTCCGCCGCGTCCCGGGCCCGCCGGGCCTGCTCGACGACGCTCATCCTGCACTCCTCGGGTGTCGGTAGGGGATCCCGTGCGGCACGGGGTTCCGGTTCACAGCAGCACCAGGTCGTCGCGGTGGACGACCTCCCGTTCGTACGCCGGGCCGAGCGCCGCGGCGAGTTCTCCGGTGGAGCGGCCGAGCAGCCCGGGCAGCTCCACCGCGTCGTAGTTGACCAGGCCGCGGGCCACCGGGGCGCCCTCGGCGTCCACCAGGTCGACCGGGTCCCCGGCGGTGAACGCGCCGTCCACCGCGGTGATCCCGGCTGGCAGCAGCGACTTGCGCCGGCCCACCACGGCCTGCACCGCCCCCGGGTCGAGGTGCAGCCGCCCGCGCGGGGTGGTGGCGTGGGCCAACCAGAACAGCCGGGCGGCCGGGCGCTGCCGTTCGGGGTGGAAGAGCGTGCCGACCGGCTCGCCGGCCAGCGCCTGGGCGGCCAGCGGGGCGGCGGTGAGCACCACCGGGATGCCGAAGCCGGTGGCGATCCGGGCCGCCTCGACCTTGGTCACCATGCCGCCGGTGCCCACCCCGGCGCGGCCGGCGCCGCCGACGTCGATGCCGGCCAGGTCGCCTTCGCAGTGCACCTCGCCGATCCGCGCGGTCTGCGGCCGGGACGGGTCGCCGGTGTAGAGGGCGTCCACGTCGGAGAGGAGGACCAGCAGGTCGGCGTGGACGAGCGCGGCCACCAGCGCGGCGAGGCGGTCGTTGTCGCCGAACCGGATCTCCTCGGTGGCCACCGTGTCGTTCTCGTTGACGATCGGCACCGCCCGCAGGTCGAGCAGCTTGCGCAGGGTCCGGTACGCGTTGCGGTAGTGCACCCGCCGGGTCACGTCGTCGACGGTGAGCAGCACCTGCCCGACGGTCAGGCCGTGCCGGGCGAAGCTGGCCGCGTACCGGCCGATCAGCAGGCCCTGGCCGACGCTGGCGGCGGCCTGCTGGGTGGCCAGGTCGCGGGGGCGCCGGGCCAGCCCGAGCGGGGCGAGGCCGGCGGCGATCGCGCCGGAGGAGACCAGCACCACCTCGCGGCCGTCGGCGGCGAGCGTGCCGAGGGTGTCGACCAGCGCGTCGACCCGGGCGTCGTCCAGCCCGCCGGCCGAGGTGGTCAGCGAGGATGAGCCGATCTTGACGACGATCCGCCGGGCCGCCGTGACTGCTTCGCGCACCCGACCATTCTGCGCGGTCGGGTCCGCCGCACCGATCGGCGTTCCCATATCGTGGCTGGCCGTGACACCTGACGAGTACGTCGAGGCGGTGCTGGACCTGGTCGAGCGGATCCCGCCGGGCCGGGTGATGTCGTACGGGGCGGTCGCGGACGCGCTCGCCGAGCGCTCGGGGCGGGCATCGGCGCGACTGGTCGGCTCGATCATGGCGCGGTACGGGGGCGGGGTGCCCTGGCATCGGGTGGTGAACTCGGCCGGGCGGCTGCCGCCGGGGCACGAGGTCGAGGCGCGGGCCCGCCTGCGGGCCGAGGGTTGCCCGCTGCGCCCGTCCGGGGTGGACATGGCGGCGGCCTGGTCGCCGGAGGAGGGGATGTGACCCGGGCCATAACGTGAGTAACATTCGGCCCCATGGACGCGACGGGGCCGACCGGGCGGCTGCCCCGCCGGGTGCACGCCGGCTACGCACTGGGCTCGCTGGTCACCGGCGCCTTCGGCACCGTGCCCGGGCTGCTGCTCCTGCCGTACCTGACCGACACGCTGGGCGTCGCCGCGGGCGTGGCCGCCCTGCTGGTGCTCCTGCCGAAGGCGTGGGACGTACTGGTCAACCCGGTCGCCGGGCGGATCTCCGACCGGACCCGGTCGAGGTGGGGCGCCCGCCGGCCGTACCTGCTGCTGGGCGGGCTCGCGCTGGCCGTGCTCTTCGCCGGGATCTTCGCCGCGCCATTCGGCGCCGGGCCGGCCGCCGGGGCGTACGTGGCGGTGGCGTTCCTGGCCACCGCGACCGCGTTCGCCTTCTTCCAGGTGCCGTACGTGGCCATGCCCACCGAGCTGACCGGCGACTACGCGGAGCGTACCCGGCTGATGAGCTGGCGGATCGCGGTGCTGGCGCTGGCCATCCTGGTCTCCGGGGCGGTGGCCCCGGCGGTGGTGACCGCCGGCGGCGAGGGGGTGGCCGGGCACCGCTGGATGGGGCTCTTCGTGGCCGCGCTGATCGTGGCCGGCGCGGTCGGCGCGTTCCTCGGCACCCGCGCCGCGCCGACCGGCACGGTGGGGGAGAGCGAGCCGAGCCTGCGCGCCCAGCTCGCGGTCGCCGGCCGCAACCGGCCGTTCCGGGCCCTGCTGGCCTGCTTCGTGGTGCAGTCCGCCGGGGTGGCCACCGTGCTGGCCGGGGTGAGCTACTTCGCCGACCAGGTGCTGCGCGACCCGGAGACCGGGCCCACCCTGCTCTTCGCCTGCTTCGTCGGGCCGGCGCTGCTGGTCATGCCGCTCTGGACCCGGGTCGCGCCCGGGTGGGGAAGCTCGCCGCCCTGGTCGCCGCGTCGCTGATCTTCGCGGCCGGCGCGCTGGCCCTGGTCGCCGCGCCGGTGCTGCCGGCCGTCGGGGTCTACCTGCTGGTCGCGCTGATCGGCGTCGGCTACGCCGGCCAGCAGGTCTTCGCGCTGGCCATGCTGCCGGACTGCATCGCCTACGACACCGCGCGCACCGGCCGCCGCCAGGCCGGCGTCTTCACCGGCCTGTGGACCGCCGGGGAGACTGTCGGCCTGGCCCTCGGCCCCGGCCTGTACGGCCTGGTCCTCCAGGTCTCCGGCTACGTCTCGTCCTCGACCGGCCTCGCCGCCGCCCAGTCCGCACCGGCCCGCCTCGGCGTCCTCCTCGGCTTCACCGTCCTGCCCGGCCTCCTGGTCGGCGCGGCCGTGCTCCTGCTGCGCCCCTACGACCTCACCGCCTCCCGCCTTGCCGCCGCCACCCCCACCCGCCCCGCCGACCACGGCGTCGTGGTGGGGGAGGAGAGCCGCTGACCGTCAGAAGAAGGGCGCCACCAGGCCATGATCGACAACAGGGCGGGCGCGTTGCCCGTCGAGGGAGTGCCCGCCGAGCGGGTGCTCGACGAGATCCGCGGCTTGCGGGGGCTGGACCGGCCCACGCACGGGGGGCGGCTGTTCGCGTACGTGTACGACCCGGGGGTGCCCGGGCTGGACGAGCTGGCCCACGCCGCGTACGCCGGGAGCGCGCACGTGAACGGGCTCGACCCGACCGCCTTCCCGTCGCTGCTGGCGATGGAGAACGCCCTCGTCGGGGCGGCGGCCCGGCTGCTCGGCGGCGGGCCGGGCACCAGCGCGCCGGACGTCGTCGGCAGCGTCACCAGCGGCGGCACCGAGTCGCTGATCCTCGCCGTGAAGGCGGCCCGCGACGCCCGGCCGGAGATCGCCGAGCCGCGGATCGTGGTGCCGGTCAGCGGGCACGCGGCGTTCGCCAAGGCGGCCCACTATCTGCGGGTGGCCCTCGACCCCGTGGCTGTCGACCCGGCCACCCTCCGCCCCACCGTTGCCGACGTGGCCGCCGCGATCCGCCCGGAGACCGTGCTGGTGGCCTGCTCCGCCCCCTCGTACGCGCACGGCGTGGTCGACCCGGTCGCGAGATCGCGGCGTCGCCGCGGCGGCCGGGGCGCGCTGCCACGTGGACGCCTGCTTCGGCGGCTGGACGCTGCCCTGGCTGCGGCGCCTCGGCGCGCCGGTGCCGCCGTTCGACTTCGCCGTCGACGGGGTCACCTCGATCTCCGTCGACCTGCACAAGTACGCGTACGCCCCGAAGGGGGTGTCGGTGCTGCTGCACCGCGATCCGGGGCTGCGCGCATCCCAGTACTTCGCGTACGCCGACTGGCCCGGGTACACGATGGTCAACCCCGTGATCGCCTCCACCCGCTCCGGCGGCCCGATCGCCGCCGCGTACGCCACGCTGCGGCACCTCGGCGAGGACGGCTACCTGCGGCTCGCTGCGCTCACCCGGGACGCGGTGGCCGGGCTGGCCGACGCGGTGCGCGGGGTGGACGGCCTGCGGCTGATGGCCGAGCCGGAGTCGAGCGTGGTCTGCTTCACCAGCACCGATCCGGGGCTCGACCTGTTCGTGCTGGTCGACGAGCTGACCGCCCGGGGCTGGCACACCCAGCCCCAGCTCACCTACGCCGGCCTGCCGGCCAGCGTGCACCTGACGGTGACCGCGGCGGTGGCCCCCCGGGTGGCCGAGTTCGGCCCCGACCTGGCCGACGCGGTCGCCGCGGCCCGGGCGGCCGGTCCGGTCCAGCTCCCGCCGGAGCTGCTGGCACTCGCGGGCAGCCTCACCCCGGAGGCCCTCACCCCCGAGCTGATCGCCGGGTTGGCCGCCGGGCTCGGCCTCGGCGGCGGCGCCGGGCCCCTGCCGGACCGGATGGCGATGGTCAACAACCTGCTCAACGTGGCCCCGGTGCGGTTGCGGGAACGGCTGCTGGTGGAGTTCGTCGGACTGCTGCAACGCCCGACCTGGTGACCTTGCGCCGACGGCGAGGCGGAACCGACCCGGTTCCGGGCCCTCGATCCGTTTGCGATACGCGACACAACCTGACGGATGTATCAATCGACATAAGTATCGACATTACTGGATAAATGGAGGTTATCCGGCATCCGCCCGCTGCATAGCGTTCCTGTCATCGGAACGACCAACACGGGAGGAACCCACATGAACCTTCGGAAGATCGCGATTGCCGCAGCGGTGAGCCTCGCGGGCCTGGCCCTGGGCCTCGGCAGCGTGACGGCTGCGGTCTCGGCGATCGGCCCGGGCCCCGGCGTCGCCGACCCCATCGGCCCCGGCCCCAGCGTGGTGACGGCGATCGGCCCGGGCCCCAGCGTCGCCGACCCGATCGGTCCCGGCCCCAGCGTCGCTCAGCAGTGACGAGCCGCGTCACCCGGCCGGGGAGGACGCCCCGGCCGGGTGACGCGTCGTTCAGCTCGCGTCGGCCGCCGTCACGTTGAACGTCGCGGCGTTGTCCGCCGGGTCGGCGTCAGCCACCGCGATGGAGTCCCACCGCGTGCTGAGCTCGAACGTGACGCTGCCCAGGTCGCCGGCGGTGGACCGGCTACCTCAGCCTCACCGACGCCGAGGGCTCCGTCCGCGCCGAGAGCGAGTTCGTCGGCTTCCGCAACTACCTCGACGTGCTGTCGGACACCGAGCGGTTCTGGCCCGCCGTCGGGCGGACCGCCACGTTCACCGTCGTCGCGCTGCTCTTCGAGGTCGTGCTCGGCATGGCGGTCGCGCTGCTGCTGTGGCGGCCGTTCAAGGGGCAGAAGTGGGTCCGGGTGGCCATCCTGATGCCGCTGGTCGCCACCCCGGTCGCCGTCGGCATGATGTGGCGGCTCATCTTCGACCCCAACATCGGCCTGGCCAACCAGGTGCTCGGCTGGGTCGGCATCGGACCGCAGCCGTGGCTCGCCGGCCAGCACTCCGCGCTGCCCACCACCATCTTCATCGACGTCTGGCAGTGGACGCCGATGGTGGTGCTGATCCTGCTCGCCGGGCTCACCTCGCTCTCCGACGAGCCGCAGGAGGCGGCCCGGATCGACGGTGCCAGCACCTGGCAGCGCTTCCGGCACGTCACCCTGCCGCTGCTGATGCCCACGGTGATCGTGGCGATCCTGCTGCGCGGCATCGACGCGCTGAAGACCTTCGACATCCTCTACGCCACCAAGGGTCGCGGCGGCGGTTCCTTCCACGAGGTGGAGACGCTCAACGTGTACGCCTACGGCCTCAGCTTCGACTACAACGAGTACGGCGTCTCCTCGACCGTCCTCATCATCTTCTTCCTGATCATCATCGGGTCGATGTGGGCGCTGACCGCCCGCCGCAAGGAGGCGCACCGATGAAGCCCCGTCCCGCGTACCGGGTGTTCCGGGTGGTGGCGCTCGCCGTCGTGGTGCTGTCGCTGCTCGCGCCGCTGCTCTGGATGGTCGCCGCGTCGTTCAAGACCAATGTCGACATCTACGACACCGGCAAGGCGCTGGTCTTCTCGCCCACCACGGACAACTACGTCACCGTGCTCAAGCAGGCGAACTACGTCCAGTTCATCGGCAACAGCCTGTGGGTGGCCTTCGCCGCGACGGTGGCGTCGCTGCTCCTGGGCGTGCCGGCCGCGTACTCGATGAGCCGGTTCAACATGCGCAAGTCCGCGCTGGTGGTGCTGATGGCCCGGGTCATCCCGGGCGTCTCGCTGCTGGTGCCCTGGTACTACGTCTTCTCCAACCTGAAGATGGTCGGCGGCTTCGGCGTGCTGATCCTCAGCCACATGTTCGTGTCGCTGCCGCTGGTCGTCTACATCATGATGGGCTACTTCGACGGCCTGCCGGAGGAGCTGGAGGAGGCGGCGCTGGTCGACGGGCTGACCCACATCGGCGCGTTCCGGCGGATCACGCTGCCGCTGTCGGTGCCCGGCATCGCCACCGCCGTCGTCCGGTGCGGCCGCCGCAGCGTCGAGGCGCGCGAGGGCGCCCAGGCACTCGTCCCAGCCCCGGGCGATGAACTCCGTCGGCGTCGCCACCCCCGGGCGCTGCCAGAGGTCGCCGAGCCAGTCCGCCCGGTAGACCGACGCCTGCGCACGGGCCCGGGCGGTCAGCAGCCCGGGCAGGTCGGCCGGCGCGGCGCCGTCGCGCAGCAGTCGGACCGCGTACGCGGTCAGCTCGCTGGCCGCCAGGCCGGTGGGGTGACCGTGGGTCAGGCCGGCCTGGAGCTGGGCCAGCCCGGCGAGCGTGTCCAAGTCGACGTCGAGGAGGCCGATCGGGGTGACCCGCATGTTCGCGCCGCAGCCCTTCGAGTCCGCCACCGTCGCCTCCTGCCAGCGGGTGCCCCGAGCGAGCTCGGCGCAGGCCCGCAGGCAGGTCATGCCGGGTGCGCGGTTGTTGTCCGGACTGGCCGCCCAAGCCAGGAAGCGCCGCCGCAGCAACGGCTCGACCGCCTCCGCGGTGAACGCGGGCGCGTCGTGCAGCGCCCACGCCACGGCGAGGGCCATCTGGGTGTCGTCGGTGACCAGCGCCGGGTCACCGGCCAGCTCGCGGGGGCCGGCCGGGCCGTACCGGCGCTCGATCTCGGCCACGGTGAGGAACTCGGTCGGCTTGCCCAGGGCGTCGCCGTAGGCCAGACCGAAGAACGAGCCGGAGGCCCGGCGGAGCGAGGTGTCGATCACGGTGACGATCATGCCCCGTGCCCGCAAGCCGTTTCCTCTCATGATGCGTGGGTGAGCTCATGATTGGATGTCCTACCTTGCGGTGGGACGGTCCCGGTGTTACCCGCGGTGGCGGTGCCGGGTTGACGTTTCACAGCCACCGGCCCGCCGGGGCGGGTCTTACGGTCGGCTCCACGTCCGTTTCGCGTCTCCGGGCCACTCCCGGCGACGGTGGCCGCCAGGGCGGCCAGGTTCCGTGCGGCGTTGACGTCCCGGTCCAGGACGAGGCCGCAGGTGGTGCAGGTGTAGGTGCGCTCGGACAGGGCGAGTTTGGTTTTCACTACGCCGCAGCTCGAGCAGGTTTTCGAGGACGGATACCACCGGTCGGCCACCACCAGCCGCCCGCCATTCCATCCCGTCTTGTAGGCCAGTTGCCGCCGCAGTTCGGCGAACCCGGCGTCGGCGATGCGCCGAGCCAGCCGCCGGTTGGCCAGCATCCCGGCCACGTTGAGGTCTTCCACCACCAGCGTGCCGTACTCGGCGGCGAGCCGGGTGGTCAGCTTGTGCAGACCGTCGTGGCGCAGATGAGCGACCCGGGCGTGCGCCCGGCCGAGCCGGACGCGCGCCCGTTCCCACCGCATCGACCCACGCCGACCGGTGCGCCGGTCAGGGCCGACCCGGCGAGACACGCGCCGCGAAAGACGCCGCATCCGGCGGGCGGCAGCGTCCAAATGGCGCGGGTTGGGCTCCACCTCACCGGTGGACAACACCGCCAGATGCGACACACCCAGGTCCACACCGACCGTCGCATCCGGGCAGGCCGGCACACCCTGGACGCGCTGCACCGTACAGGTGAACGACACATACCAGCGCCCGCCGTCACGGCGCACCGTCGCCGACACAATCCGGGCGGTGCCCGCCTCCAGCCGGCGGGCGAGCTTCCGGGCGGACTCGTGCAGCTTCAACCGGCCCAACCGGGGCAACACCACATGCCTACGGTCCGGCTCCACCCGGATCGCCCCGGTGGTGAACCGCACCGACGGGGTCGACCGGCGCCGGGACTTGAACCGCGGGAACCCCACCCGCCGCCCGGCACGCTTACCGGTGCGGGAGTCCGACCAGTTCTTCAACCCCCGGGCCAGCGCGTCCAGGCCCGTGTTGAACGCCTCCTTGGAGCACTCGGCCCACCACGGCGCCACATCCGACTTCGCCTGATTCCACGCTCTACGCAGCGCCGGCAGAGACCAACCAATCGTGGGAGTGAGGTGCTCGTCGGGGATGCCGTACGTGCGCTCAGCGGCCCGCTGATCCATCACCGCCTTGACCCGGGCCAGCGCCCAGTTGTGCGCCACCCGCGCCGCCCCCGCATGCGCGAGCACCGCCCGCTCCTGCCGGGGTGTCAGGTCCAACGCGAACCGGTACGCCTGCACCACACTCAACCGCTCCCGGCCCGCCACGCCCAGCACCGTAACCACCCGGTACGACGTAAACCCGCAACCACCAACGCCACACCCCCACGGCACCGAGCCGCCGACCGCCTGATCCCCCTTCACCGGTGCACCGCCCACCCCGCAAGCCACTCTTGTAAGGTCAACAACGCATACCAACGCATACTCAATCGGCAACAGTTGACACTCCGCCAGGTCGGGCGGATGACCGCGGGTCAGTCCCAGCAGAGGCAGAACGGGTGCCCGGCCGGGTCGGCGTACACCCGGAAGCCCTCCCCCTCGCCCGGCAGTCGCCGGGCGCCCAGGGCCAGCGCCGCCTTCTCGGCGGTCTCGATGTCGTCGACGGTGACGTCGAGGTGGAACTGCTGGGGCCGCTCCGGGTCGGGCCAGGCCGGCGCGCGCAGGCCGGGCGCCCGCTGGAAGGCGAGCCTCGGCAGGTGACCGGGCGGGCCGCCGAGCACCACCCAGTCGTCACCGTCGGAGTTGTCCTCGATCAGCGGCAGGCCGAGCAGCTCGGCGTAGAAGCCGGCCAGGGCCCGCGGGTCGGGGCAGTCGATCACCACGGAACGCAGCTGTCCAATCATGGCGGTCATCCTGCCCCACAGGTACGACGGAAAACCTCACTCCTCGTACAGCCGGCGGCCGGCGTCCGGCAGGCGGTGAGGACCGCGCGGGCGTAGCCCGGGGTGGCCCCGGCGAGGCCGCAGGCCGGGGTGACCACCACCTGCTCGGCGAGCCGACGGCGCGGGAAGCCGAGGCGGTCCCAGAGTTCGCGTACCCGGTCGGCGACCTGGGTGGACGTCGGCGCGCGACCGGCGGGCGGCGGCAGGGTCGGCGCGGCTCCGGCCAGCAGCCCGAGCCCCGCGTCGATCGCCTCGCCGAGCGGATCCAGGTCGGTGATCAGGCCGACGTCCAGCGCCACCCCGACCGCCCCGGCGGTCCGGATCAGCTCCAGTGGCACGTCCGGGGCGCAGCAGTGCACCACGGTCGGCACCCCGGCCGCCTCGATGACCGTGCCCAGCAGCGTGCGGGCGACCTCGGACTCCACGGCCCGGTGGGCGCCGAAGCCGCTCTCGGTCGGCACCCGACCGGCCAGCACCGCCGGCAGGGACGGCTCGTCGAGCTGGAGCAGCACCGACGCGCCCGGCAGCCGCCGGCGTACCGCCTCGACGTGCCCGCGCAGCCCCTCGGCGAGCGAGCCGGTGAGATCCCGCACCGCGCCGGGATCGCGCAGCAGCTTGCCGCCGATCGGCAGCTCCAGCGCGGCGGCCAGGGTGAACGGGCCGCCGGCCTGCACCTTGACCGGTCCGGCGTACGCCTCGGCCTGCTCGGCGAGCTGGTCGAGGTCGCGTTCCATCAGGTCACGGGCGCGCCGCAGGTCCTTGCCGGGGCGCGGGGCGATCCGCCAGCGGGCCGCGTACAGCTCGACGGGCAGCTCGACCAGCAGGCCGCCGGTGCGGCCGATCAGGTCGGCGCCCGGACCGCGGGCGGGCAGCTCGGGCAGGTGGGGAAAGGCGGGCAGCTCACCGAGCACGATCCGCTGCGCCTCGGCGATGTCGGTGCCGGGCAGCGAGCCGATGCCGGTCGCCGCCCCGGCGGGCCAGGGCCATGCGTGATCAGTCACGCGCGAAGACTATCCGCTGCGCCGGCCCCTGCCCGACGGGACGGCGCTCCCCGCCGGATGCTCGCCTCTACCGGGCGACGGCGGCCCCTGCCGCATGCTGGCCCCGGCCGGCAAGGTCCCTGCGAACCAGCACGACGGCCGGCAGGTCCGGGGCCGGCAGCATCGCCAGCCACGCCATGAAGCTGATGACGTCAACGGATCGGCCGTCCTCAACTACTCGGCGGAGAATCTGTCGCCGCGGGTCGCATCCCCGGGTCTGATTCAGCTACGACATCAGCTTCGTAGCGTGGTGCGGGGGTATCCCGCCGGGCGGTGGGCGCGCATCGGCGTCGCCGATCGGCCCGGTGACGGGCCGCCGCCCGACCGCCAAAGCCCGGAGCGAGGTATCGCCGCCCGGAACAAGGCGCCGCGGGTCGGAGCAAGGCGCCGCAGGGCGGCACCCACCTCGATGGCCGTCCGGGGCAGCCGGCCCGGAGGCGGTCAGCCGGTGATGGTCGCCGAACCCAGCACCACGTCCCCGGCCGGGTCCGGCCGGTACGCCACGATGGCCTGGCCGGCGGCGACCCCGCGGACCGGGCGGCGCAGCTCGGCGGCGAGCCCGTCGGCGGAGACCTCGACGGTGGCGGGCACCACGTCGCCGTGCGCCCGCAACTGCACCTCGCACTCCACCGGCGCGGTGGGCCGCTCGCCACCCGTCCAGACCGGCCGGGTCGCCCGGACCTCGGAGACCTCCAGCGCCTCGGCCGGGCCGACGGTCACCGTGTTGGTCTTCGGGGTGATGGAGAGCACGTAGCGGGGCCGGCCGTCCGGGGCGGGCCGGTCCAGGTGCAGGCCGCGCCGCTGGCCGACGGTGTAGGCGTACGCGCCGGTGTGGCTGCCCACCACGGCGCCGCTGACCGCGTCGACCACGTCGCCGGGGGACTCGCCGAGCCGCTGGGCGAGGAAGCCGCGGGTGTCGCCGTCGGCGATGAAGCAGATGTCGTGCGAGTCGGGCTTGTCGGCCACCGCGAGGCCGCGCCGGGCGGCCTCCGCGCGGACCTCGGCCTTGGTGGAGTCGCCGAGCGGGAAGATCGACCGGTCCAGCTGCGCGCGGGTCAGCACCGCGAGGACGTACGACTGGTCCTTGGCCACGTCGACGCTGCGTCGCAGCAGGCGGTCGGGGCCGAGGCGGGCGTGGTGGCCGGTGACCACCGCGTCGAAGCCCAGGGCCACGGCCCGGTCCAGCACCGCGGCGAACTTGATCTTCTCGTTGCAGCGCAGGCACGGATTCGGGGTACGACCGGCGGCGTACTCGGCGACGAAGTCGTCCACCACATCCTCATGGAAGCGGTCGGCCATGTCCCAGACGTAGAACGGGATGCCGATGACGTCGGCGGCCCGCCGGGCGTCCCGGGAGTCCTCCAGGGTGCAGCAGCCGCGGGCGCCGGTGCGGTAGGTCTGCGGGTTGCGGGCCAGCGCCAGGTGCACCCCCGTCACGTCGTGCCCGGCCGCCACCGCCCGCGCCGCCGCCACGGCCGAGTCCACCCCGCCCGACATCGCCGCCAGAACCCTCACCAGCCCACTCCCTTCACCCCACCGAGCGTATCCGGGTCAGCGCGGGGTGCGGAGGGCGGCGGCCCGGCGGGCCCGGTCCACCGCCGCCGGGAGGGCGGCGATGAGGGCGTCGACGTCCGCGCGGGTGCTGGTGTGGCCGAGGGTGAAGCGCAGCGAGGAGCGGGCCCGGTCGTCGTCGGCGCCCATCGCCAGCAGCACGTGCGAGGGCTGGGCCACCCCGGCGGAACAGGCCGAACCGGTCGAGCAGGCGATGCCCTGCGCGTCGAGGAGCAGCAGCAGCGCGTCGCCCTCACAGCCCGGGAAGGAGAAGTGCGCGTTGCCGGGGAGGCGGGCGACCGGGTCGCCGTTGAAGATCACCTCGGGCACCGCCCGCCGGACCCGCTCGACCAGCTCGTCGCGGAGCGCGGCCACCCGGGCGGCGTACTCCTGCTGGCCCTTCACCGCGGCCTCCACGGCCACCGCGAACGCCACGATGCCGGCGGTGTCGAGGGTACCGGAGCGCACGTCCCGCTCCTGGCCGCCGCCGTGCAGCAGCGGGGTGGCCGCGACGTCCCGGGCCAGCAGCAGCGCACCGACCCCCGCCGGGCCGCCGAGCTTGTGCCCGGTCACGGTCAGCGCGGCCACGCCGCTCGCGGCGAAGTCCACCGGTACCTGGCCGACGGCCTGGATGGCGTCGGTGTGGAACGGCACGCCGTGCTCGGCGGCGACCGCCGCCAGGTCGGCCACCGGTTGCACGGTGCCCACCTCGTTGTTGGCCCACATCGCGGTGACCAGGGCGACCCGGTCGCCGTGCGCGGCCAGCTCGGCGCGGAGCCGCTCCGGGTCGAGCCGGCCGGCGGCGTCGACCGGCAGCCAGCCCACCTCGGCGCCCTCGTGCCCGGCCAGCCAGTCCACCGCGTCCAGCACCGCGTGGTGTTCGACCGCGCTGGAGACCACCCGGACCTGGTCGCCGCGGGCCGCGCGACGGGCCCAGAAGATGCCCTTCACCGCGAGGTTGTCGCTCTCCGTGCCGCCCCCCGTGAAGATCACCTCGGAGGGACGGGCGCCGAGCACGGCGGCCACCCGCTCGCGGGACTCCTCCACCCGCCGCCGGGCACGCCGGCCCGCCGCGTGCAGCGACGACGCGTTGCCGACCTCGCGGGCGGTGGCGACGTACGCCTCGAGTGCCTCGTCCAACATCGGGGTCGTCGCCGCGTGATCCAGGTAAGCCATCACCGTTCAGCCTAACGGCCGAGACCGGACCCGCCGGATGCCGGAGTGCCGCCGCGAATCTCCCGAGGGTTCCGGGGTACTCAGAGGTCCGGCTGACCGATCCCGAGACGAGGCGGATGTTGGCGGTCGGTACGCTGGGACGTACTCGGTGGTCGACGTCTCCGCCGAGCAGTGCGACAACGAGCCCGCCCACTCCGGCGACAGTTTGCTGAGGGGCACCTTGACGGGCTGATCGGCGGGCCGGCTCAGCTCCCCGGCCCGCCGATCAGCTCCCTTCCGCCGCAGGGAAGGGCCGCAACACGCGAGAGAGCCGCCGCCCGGAACCTCGGACGGCGGCTCTCTCGTGACCGTGCAGATCACTTGCGCTTGCGGATCTCCTCGGCGGCCTGCGGGACGACCTTGAACAGGTCGCCGACCACGCCGAAGTCGGCGAGCTCGAAGATCGGAGCCTCGCCGTCCTTGTTCACGGCGACGATGGTCTTCGAGGTCTGCATGCCGGCCCGGTGCTGGATCGCGCCGGAGATGCCCAGCGCGACGTAGAGCTGCGGGGAGACGGTCTTACCGGTCTGCCCGACCTGGAACTGGTGCGGGTAGAAGCCGGAGTCGACGGCCGCGCGGGACGCGCCGACGGCGCCGCCGAGCAGGTCGGCCAGCTCCTCGACCAGCTTGAAGTTGTCGGCGTTGCCGACACCCCGACCGCCGGAGACGACGACCGACGCCTCGGTCAGCTCGGGGCGGGAGCCCTTCTGCTCGGCGACCCGGTCGACGACCTTGGCCAGCTTGTCGGCGTCGGTGACGGCGACGGTGAGCTGCTCGACGGCCGGGGTGGCCGGGGCCGGGGTCGGGTTGACCGAGTTCGGCCGGACGGTGACCAGCGGCAGGCCCTTGGTGACCTTGGACTTGACGATGGTGGAGCCGGCGAAGGCGACCTGGGTCGCGGTGCCGTCGGCGTCGAGGCCGACCACGTCGGTCAGGATGCCGTTGTCCAGCTTGACGGCCAGCCGGGCGGCGATCTCCTTGCCCTCCTGGGCGGAGGCGAGCAGCACGGCGGCCGGCTGCACCCGCTTGACCAGCTCGGCCAGCACGGTGGCCTTCGGGGCCACCAGGTAGCCGTCGATCTCCGCGCCCTCGGCGGCGTAGATCTTCTCCGCGCCGTACTCGCCCAGCTTGGCGCTCAGCGCCTCGGCGGCGCCGGAGCCGCCGAGCACGACCGCGCTGGGGGTGCCCAGCTCGCGGGCGAGGGTGAGCATCTCCAGGGTGACCTTCTTGACGCCGAATTCCTTGGTGGCTTCGACGACGACGAGAACCTCAGCCATGTCCAGACCTCTCACACGAACTTCTCGGTGGCGAGGAACTCGACCAGCTTGACGCCGCCCTCGCCCTCGTCGGTGATCTTGGCGCCGCCGGAGCGCGGCGGGCGCTTGGTGTGCTCGAGCACGGCGCTGGTCGCGCCGTCGAAGCCCACCTCGGTCGGGGCGACGCCGAGGTCACCCAGGGAGAGCGTCTGCACCGGCTTCTTCTTGGCGGCCATGATGCCCTTGAAGGAGGGGTAGCGCGGCTCGTTGATGGTGTCCCAGACGGAGACCACGGCCGGGGTCGAGGCGGTGACCACCTCGTAGCCCTCCTCGGTCTGCCGCTCGACGGTCAGCGTGGCGCCGTCGACGGTGAGCTTGCGCGCGCCGGTGAGGGCGGCGACGCCGAGCCGCTCGGCGATCATGTGCGGCATGACCTGGACCCGGCCGTCGGTGGACTCGGCGCCGCAGATCACCAGGTCGGCGTTGAGCTGCCCGAGCGCGGCGGCGAGCACCTTCGAGGTGGCCACGGCGCAGGACCCGTGCAGGGCGTCGTCCACGACGTGCACGGCCTTGTCCGGACCCATGGAGAGCGCCTTGCGGATCGATTCGGCCGCCCGGTCCGGACCCATGGTCAGGATGGTGACCTCGCCGCCGTGCGCCTCCTTGATCTTCAGCGCCTCTTCGATGGCGTACTCGTCCATCTCGTTGATGACGTTGTTCGCCGAGCCGCGGTCGACGGTGTTGTCGTCAGAACGCAGGTTGCGGTCCGCGCCCGAATCGGGCACCTGCTTGACGAGTACGACGATGTTCATCGCGCTTCGACGACCCTCCTGTTTGGTGTTGCGATCACTCGCCCGGTCTCGGGCGCAGCCTCCCGCGTGACTTGACGGTCGGTCAACCGCGGGCTGCTGTGCAGTTGCCCACGGCGCAATGTTACCCGCAAGTAGCATCGCCCTCCCGGGGCCTCAGAGTGACACAGCTCACCGAGGACCGCAGCGACGGGTAAACTCCCGAATCGGGAGGTGACGGAAATGTCCGAGATCAGCGGTACGACGGGTCGACGCCGAGCGGAGGGCGCGGAGGGCGCCCGGCGATCCTGCCGCCGGATGCTTCCCGACACCTACCGCTGCGCCTGCGGACGGGTCCGGGACCGCTGCGTCCGGAGCACCGTCCGCGCCCTCTGGTCCGTGGCCGCGGTCAGGCCGGCCCATCCAGCGCGGCCCTGATCCGGTCGATGACCGCCGCCTCCGCCGGCGCCACCCCCCGGTGCGCGTCGGCCACCCGGCCGGCCGCGGTCAGCACCACCGAGCGGTACGCCTCGACCTCCTCCGGCGACTTCTCCCGCAGGATCGCCACCGCCCGGGTCAGCGCGGGCAGCACCACCGCCTCGATCTCCAGCGCGGAGTCCCGGGGCAGTTGCGGCAGCGGGCCGACGCTGAGCGCCTCCTTCACCACGTCGCCGCCGTCGGCCAGCGCGCCGGACGCGGCCATGCTCTCCCGGATCATCGCGAACATCCCGGCCTCGGCGTTCGACACCAGGAAGACGGCGCCGAACGCCCCCGTCTTCAGGGTGAGCCGCTCGTCCGCCGTCAACCGCTCCATGATCACGGAGTGTAGACGTACGGGGTCGTCGTGGTGACCGCTACGAGCCCGAGCCGCTCCAGGATCGGCCGGCTGTCCTCCGAGCAGTCCACCTGGAGCAGCGTCCGGCCGCGCTGCTCGGCCAGCCGCGCCCGGTGCGCCACCAGCGCCCGGTAGATGCCCTTCCGCCGCCACTCGGGCAGGGTCGAGCCGCCCCAGAGGGTGCCGAAGCCGGTGTTGGCCGGGTAGCGGATCCAGCCGGCGCTGACCACGGTCTCCCCCGCCTCGGCCACCACGATCGCGATCGACTGCGGATCGGCCTCGATCTCCTTCGCCAGCCCGGTCACCAGGTGGCTCCGGTCGCTGTGCCAGACCGCCTCCTCCATCGCGGCGATCCGCAGGAGGTCCTCGTGGGAGGCGACCTCGCGCAGGCGTACCCCGGCGGGCAGGACCGGGACGGCGCCCGCGAGGGCCGCGACCGGCCCGACCACGACGGTCTCCTGGTCCTCGGGGACGAAGCCGGCGCCGCGCAGCCGGTCACCCAGGTCGGCCGGCTCGTCGTGGCCGTTGAGCTTCCACTCCACGCCCTCGCCCCGGGCCCGGAAGAACTCCACCTGCCGGGCGATCAACACGTCCAGCTCCGCGCCGGCCAGCCCGTCCAGGGTGCGGTAGGTGAGGAAGCCGCGCTGGTCCAGGCCGAGGATCCGGACCAGCGGGCCGTCCCGTTCGACGGTCACCCCGGCGGGCAACGGATCCGGGATCTCCGGACGGAGCTGGCTGTCGTAGGCGTCGCGCAGGGTCCGCGCGTCAAGATCGGTCATCCCCCCAGGCTATTCATCGGGCAAAGCGGATAATCGACGACGTGTGGGAGGTGATCAGGCGGTGGTTCGACCCGCGTGAGATGCGGTCGGTGGGCAGCCGGCCCGACTACCGCTTCTCCCTGGCCAACGAGCGGACCTTCCTGGCCTGGCTGCGCACCGGGCTGGCGCTGATCGCCGGCGGGCTGGCCGCCGCCCAGTTCCTCCCGCCGCTGCCGGTGACCCACCTGCGCGAGGTGATCGCCATCGCGCTGCTGCTGCTCGGCGGGGCGGTCGCCGTCCGGGCGGTCGACCACTGGGCGCGTACCGAACGGGCCATCCGGCTCGGCGAGGAGCTGCCGGCGTCCCGTTTCCCGGCGGTGCTGGCCCTCTGCGTCGCCCTCGGCGCCCTGCTGCTGGTGATCGCGGTGCTGGCCCGGGCGCTCGGGTGACCGGCGACCCCGGGCTGCAGCCGGAGCGGACCCGGCTGGCCTGGCGCCGCACCCTGCTGGCGTTCACCGCGGTCGCCGTGCTGATGGTCCGGCTCGCGCTCACCGGCGACCTGGCCGGCGCGCTGCTGGCCGGCATGGCGGTGGTGGGTTGGCTCGGCACTCTCGCCCTGAACTGGCGCCGGGCCACCGGCGCCGGGCCGCGCCGGGCCCAGCGCTGGTCGTTCCCGCTGACCGCGCTGGCCGCCGCCGGGTTCGCCGCGCTCGGCGTGCTGATGGTGGTACGCGGGCTGCGCTGAACGGCATCGGTGGTCCATGATGTCCGACATGGTTCGCCTGTACGGGCTTCTCTTCCTGGCCGAGGTCGTGCTCGGCATCTGCGCGCTGATCAGCTGCCTCTCCGCCGAGGAGGGCGAGATCCGCGCCCTGCCCCGCATCGCCTGGGTGCTGATCATCCTGATCTTCCCGCTGGTCGGGTCGATCGCCTGGTTCGTCGCCGGTCGAGAGTCGGGCCCCGGCCGCGCCCGGACCGCCTGGCCGATGGGCAACGGCTTCTCGGAGCGGGACCGGGGTCGCCGGCAGGTGGCGCCGGACGACGACCCGGCGTTCCTGTCGTCCCTCGGGGAGCGGTCCCGGCAGCAGGATCAGGAGCTCTTCCGCCGCTGGGAGGACGACCTGCGCCGCCGCGAGGAGGAGCTGCGCCGGCGGGACACCGAGCAGGACCGCCCGGAGGTCTGAGCACCGGGCCGTGGCCGCGGCCGGGCAGAATCGACGGCGTGCAGATCTGCCTGCTCGGGCCGCTGGAGGTCCGCGCCGACTCCGGTACGCCGGTCGAGGTCGGCGGCGCGCGCCCGCGCCGGCTGCTGATCCTGCTCGCGCTGGAACCCGGCCGGACGGTCTCCGTGGGCCGGCTGGTGGCCGGGGTTTGGGACGGCGAACCGCCGACCGGCGAGGCCAACGCGCTCCAGGCCCTGGTGTCCCGGCTGCGCCGCGCCGCGCCCGGGCTGCCCGTCGAGGCCCGGCCCGGCGGCTACCGGCTGGACGTCCGCCCCGACGACATCGACCTGCACCGCTTCGAGGCGGAGGTCACCGCAGGCCGCGCGTGGCTGGCCGAGGATCCCGCCGTCGGCTGCCGGCGGCTCGCCGACGCGCTCGCGCTGTGGCGCGGGCCCGC